>JAJZKY010000673.1 GCA_021803885.1 Planctomycetota bacterium | reverse complement strand
TCCCAAGACGCCACACCTGCCGTATTCTCCCCACTACGACACCCGGGATGACTTGAAGTGGGCGAACGTTGACCCCCTCATGGGTAAACGAGTGGTGATCACTGAAAAGCTAGATGGCGAGAACACCTCTCTTTACCGCGACAAGATCCACGCGCGTTCCATAGACAGCGCTTATCACCCTAGCCGGGCTTGGGTGAAGGCCCTGCACGGACGCATAGCGCATGAGATCCCTGTAGGCTGGAGGATTTGTGGCGAAAATCTTTATGCAACTCATTCGATTCATTACGACACACTCCCTAGTTACTTCATGGTCTTCGCCGTATTCGATGATAGCAACGTCTGCCTATCCTGGAAAGACACCTGTGATCTAGCCGGCTTGTTGCAGCTCGAAATAGTCCCCATCTTGTATCAGGGATTGTTCGAGAGCGCTCCAATTGGAAGCTTGATTGAGCGCGGGTCATCATTTGGTCCAGTGGCCGAAGGTTTTGTGATCCGGAATGAAAGCGCTTTTCCATACTCCGAATTTACTCAACATGTGGTGAAATATGTAAGACCACACCATGTGACAACCGACGAACATTGGATGAAGCAAACTATCATCCCTAACGGCTTGTCCGAAGCCTCACACCTCACACGATGAATTGCGTTTGTAAAAAATAACACAATCTGCCGCTTTATATGATGGTCACTTCGCGATGTTTTGGCTGGTTTTTATTGCCTGATGGCGATTGCAAGGTTACAATAAACGCAGTGAGCGTCAAAACTAGTAACACACCTATTGTTGACCAGGAAGCTCTAGTTTTACTCTTAGAACAGCTAAAAGTAATGGCTAGAGAGGCGAGCAACTATCGGCTTCGCCCCCTCACGCACAACTCTGACATGGAGTACTACCAACGTCAATTGGCCGCCAGTCGCATGCGCCTGATCTACGCCCTGAACAATCACCATAATCGAGACATTGTAAGCGAGCTAGAACGCATCTGTTACTGCGGGCGCTATCTACTGCAGTCGACCACGACAAACTCTTCCAGAGGGCTAAAAAGGGCATTGGACGACCTGGAGCCCAGGGTTCAATTATTCCGTAAACACTTCAGCTTAGAGTGACGGCTTCTCGTTCTTCGCAAAATAGCTGCGTGTGGCCGGATCCAGCAACAATCCGTATACCGCCATGATATCGAAAATGATCCCCAGTCCCAAAACGATAGTCCCCAACAGATATACATGCCAAGCAATAGGGACGACCATCGCCCACCCCATTAGAATGCGAGCCCGATTACTCCCCTTGCGCAGTCCCAACCACCCCCAGAAATACCCGATCGCCAGCAAGAGCGCCCCCACGCCAATGACCACCAACAGGGGGGTCACCACCGGCAGTACAGAACGCAGTTGCCCATAGCTGACCGCCGCTACCAACAACGAAAACGCTCCCAGCAAGAAAAATGCGGCCGCATATACGATGACCACAATTTGTGCAATACGATACCAAATTGAAGGCGGCGCGAAGTCCATGCCCTAAGTGTAACAGATAGCGATCCAGAAACCAACTCGCATCGCGAAGCAAAACAGCCGTTCTAGATCTGTCGGTATATAATACTTATATGAGCCCAAACCTAGAGCAACCTCAAATTTCCTGGCCGATTGAAAACTGCACCCGCGTGTATTACTCAGGGGCACTCGCTAATCGAGATCGCTGGACTTAGTCAGCGTAAAGAAATAACTTGAACTCCTTGCGGCGGCCTGCGACAACTGGGCCGCCAGCACCGCAAGTAAGCTTCGAGGCGTTTTTTGAGTGGCGAAAGTTAGCGGCCAGTGGTAACTTGGAACGGTGTTCAAGGCGGCCCCCGGCACGGAAATCCTGGCGCACAAGATAAGATTGAGGCCTAATCGCAAACAACAGGAGAGGCTGGCGCAGGCGGCAGGAGTGGCGCGATTCGCGTACAACTGGGGGCTCAGTGAATGGGAGCGGCAATATCAACTATCGCTGGTGGACCCAGGGGTGCCCCGTCCTGATTGGATGAGTTTGAACCGACGGTTAAACGCGATCAAGCGAGATGAGTTTCCGTGGATGCTCGAGGTGACCAAGTGCGCTCCCGAGCGAGCGCTGATGGAGCTGGGGCGGGGCTACCGCAACTTCTTCGCCAAGCGGGCTCGGCGGCCGCGTTATCACAAAAAAGGCGTTCACGACAGCTTTTATCTGCATCGCAACGCGTTGAAGATCAAGGGAGAGAAGCTCTGGGTGCCGAAGTTGGGCTGGATTCGGATGTACGAACCGCTACGGTTCAATGGCCGGATCACCTCGGCCACCGTCTCCCGCCAGGCCGATTGCTGGTTCGTCAGCGTGGCGGTGGAAATGCCCAGGCCAGAAATCGCGCCCCGTCCGCACGCCGTGGTCGGCGTCGACCTGGGTTGCAAAGACTTAGCCACACTCTCGACCGGGGAGAAGATAGCCGGACCCAAGCCCCACAAGGCGCTCCTGGCTCGCCAACGCCGACTGCAGCGCAGCCTCTCGCGCAAACAGAAGGGTTCCCACAACCGCGCCAAGGCAAGGTTGAAGCTGGCGCGCCATCACATGAGGGTAGCCAATATCAGAAGGGACGCGCTTCACAAGCTGACCACCAGACTCACTCGCGAGTTCACCATCATCGGCATCGAGGATCTCAATATCTCAGGCATGAGCAAAAACCACGCTCTTGCCCGCTCGATCCTCGACCAAAGCTTCGGTGAGTTCCGCCGGCAGCTCGAGTACAAAGCAGCCCGAAGCGGCGTCACGATCGTGGCCGCCGACCGTTTCTTTCCGTCCTCAAAGCGCTGCTCGCGTTGCCTTTTCGTCCTTCAAACCCTTCCGCTGGCCGCCCGCAGCTGGGCCTGCCCTTCTTGCGGCGCCGCCCACGACAGGGACATCAACGCCGCGAAAAACCTCGAACAACTGGCCGCGTGGTCCGCGGCAACCGCCTGTGGAGAGGCCGGCTCTGGCGACAACTTTGTTGTCGCGAAACCGGCCTCCGCGAAGCAGGAAGTCAAGGGTCTCGACGACCCGGATGGCTTGAACCCAAAAGTTCAAGTTATTTATTGATGGACCCTTACCCCTACACTCGAATGTCTTCTGAGGTTTGCGTATCGCGCAAAGCCCCTGTCGACAGTAGCGGTAAATTTGTGCCTTGGGAATTGACGGGAGAGGGGCATTTCTTAAATGCCAATAAGCTGAATCGAAAGCACTGGCGCGTGATAGCTGAATGGGCCCGGAACAAGGGGTACATCACTCCCGCCGATATCTACGTAGTGCAAGGCACAGATCAAGAGAATCGTCGTCGTTACCGTGTGGAATTCAGCAATCCGGCCACAGCGGCATCCGAGTTAGGTTTATCTCCTGGCGATCCCTTAATCCCTGAGTTGATCACCAAGGAGCATGGGTGGATAGTCTCTGCAGCGCTAGCGGAGCGACTCAATTGGCGCCCAGAGTTTTTGACCCTGCTTCTGCGCTACACGGTTCCCTTATGA
>JAJZKY010000672.1 GCA_021803885.1 Planctomycetota bacterium | reverse complement strand
GAAAACTGGTAAGGGAATTTTGTGACGATCGCATTGGCAATAAGTTTATGTTCGCGAAACGCAACACGAGCAGGTGTCTGTGAGGCCACGGTAACAAAAGTTAGGACTCGGAAGCGCGGCGCATGATCTGGTCTGGCATCACATGCTTATGGATGTTGAGGACCTTGGACTCCGACAAGGTACAGACACCGTCCTACTCAACCGGCAAGGCAACATGGAGGTAGTTTCTATACCGATCTCATCTGGAGCGAGCGAGCTTTTTTTGCTTGATGTTTTGGCGGGACCGGTGAGATCATTTCACAACGCGGCGGTCGCTTCTCTATCATGAGAAGATCATCAAGGTGAGGTGTCCAAGGTCGGATAAATAATGATGCTACACGTTGCGGCGCAACGGGATGCCCCTGTTCTGTTCATTGCGCTGCGCTGTAATCAAGCGTTAGATTGGCAGACCCAGAGGAGGGTTGTAGCCATATTTTGTCAGCATCACCGCACCCTCCGTGGAGGTAAGAAGGGCAACGAACTGTTTTGCGAGCTCCGGGTTCGGTGCCTCTTTCAGGATGGCTGCGTAAAAGACAAGTGGTTGGGGGTGGACGAGTGTTTTGCGACCCTTTACTTCGAGTGTTAGTGAAACGGTATTGTACCATGATTGGACCATTGCCGGATTGCTTAGATTAATTTCATCAGGGAGTTTAATAAAAGGAAGTTTCAATGACTTGACGGCGCTTTCGTAGCCAGAGGTCGCGTCGAGTTCGCCCGTGTCCAGCCGAGCCAGGAGCGAGGGTTCGGTGAAGATTTGCGACGGGTTAATCACCGGACCGAGAACGTTTTGCAGGAGATGTGGCTGATCGTAATAACGCTCGGCAAGCTTGAACGTGAAAACGATATTTCGCCCTTGCGGATCGGTCCGGGGATCCGTCCGGCCGAAGCGGAGATTTCTTGCCTGCAGCACTTCCCACCAACGCATTCGACCGGTTGCCGCAGCCTCCAGTTGTTTCGCAAAGCGGGATTTTGGGCTGTAAGCAATGACCATCGCTGTGCTGGCAATCGGCACAGCCGAAGTGATCTTGCCTGCCTTCTCGACAACATTGATCGGCCCTGGGGTGATCGAGATGAAAGCGTCGGGAAGCATGGTTCCGGCAGCAATTTGGCGGGCAAGGGCGAAGGCACCCTCACCGATCCCGCGGAAGGCGGCCCCCGTCTGTTTCGTGAATTCTGGGCCAAATCCCTCATTCATGAGGACGCCCATCGACCCGGCAAAGGCCACGGTGAGCGGAGGATGCGCTGCTTGCGCGATCACCGGCGCGGCGGCCGAGGCCGCCGCTAGACCGATTGATCCGCCAAAAGTTCGCCCAAGATCGCGCCGTGAAATCCGCATCATATTCTCCTGAAGTGGTCACGCCCTGCTATAGCCATTGGGTGACAGCAATATGTTCATTCGGCTATATCGTCAATCAATATATTGTATTGGCTATATCGATCAATTGTCCTCGCAGCCTTCAGCCGAATCAGCAGGAGGTAACCTGACAAAATCCCGTATCGTTATGCAATCGCCGTGAGTATGGGTGGTGGAGGTCAGTCAGGTGGCTGGCCCACGCAACAAAAATAGAAAGAACGCGATGATGTTTTGCCAGGTCTGGTGTAACGTGCGTTAAGGTAGTTCGTGCAATGCACCGTCCTCGTGGAAGATAGTTTAAGCACTGCAACGGCTTATGCGCGGCCGGGAGAGGCAACGATCAAGGCCGACTTTTTAAGATGCGGAAGGGGCTTATATACGGCACAGAAAATCGCATGAAAACGGCTTTTTGTGCGTCAAGCACGAGAAGTCAGACGCGATGTTCGGCAATGACGTGGCTAATCAGTGTTAGCACAGAAGTCGTCGCGCGGCGGTCCAGAACATGAACGCTGCGGATGGGCAGCTGAACGATCTGCTGGCGGCTATGCTGGGCAATGCATGCCGAGACCATCGTGGAAAAAACGGCTTTGATCTCCGCCCGGTGTCCAAAAGGGTATGCGGATGGTGAAGTCCACGAAGCTCTGACCGGCATAATGACGTAGTGTCGTTGCCGCTCGCTTAGTGAGTCAGATTATGGTAGAAAGCCCAGCCCATGATGGCAAGCATAATCACAATATAAATGCGCAGTCCCCAGAACACCGCCTGTTGCCAGCGGCGCAACGTCACGCGCTCAATCTGCATTGGCGGCGCGAGCCAATTCTCGCGTTCCGCCAATGCGGCAATGGCGCCAGTGTTGTCATCGTCATAGGTGGCCATGGCTTGCCTCACAACGCATTCGGAAAAACAGTTACAAGGCCGTATAGGCTGTTGCATACGATTAGCAGCACCATCACGCCGATGGACAACGTATTGCGCAGCGGTGAGTTTACATGCTCGCCAAGAAGCTCGCGGTCATTGAGCAGCATGAGCAGGAACAGCATCGCGGCCGGCATGAAGACCGTCGCGATGACCTGGACGGTGAGATTGAGGAACCCAACGGGCACATGTGGGAGCATCAGCACGCCGGCGGCCAGCGCCGCGCCAGCGATAGCGGGGCCATAGAAGGGCAATGCTTGCATCGGCCCCAAATTGATCGAACGTGGCAAATCAAACGCCTCACCAATGGCCCAGGCGGTACTGGCAGTTATAACAATTCCGGCAATCAACCCCGCTTCGACCAGTCCCAAGGCAAAGATGATCATTGCTGTACGACTTACACGACTACCTATGGCGGTCAGCACATCGCTGTCGCGCAGCGAGGCCGCGTTCGGAAGACCATGGAGATACTGGGCTGCTAACGCGATGATGGCCGCTGCTACTAACACCATGCCAATTACACCGAGCATGAGGTCACGGCGGCTCGCAGGGATGTCCTGTGGAAGCAGGCCCTTGTCGACCACGCATGATTGCTGGAAGAAGAGTTGCCAAGGAGCGATGGTCGTGCCGATATTGGCCGACACGAGAATCAGGAACGTGGCCGAAAGCAGTCCGCCCGGCAACTGCCAGCCTTGCCCCAAGAAGGTATGCCCGATGGCGCTCCAATCCGGATGCGCGCTCAGCACCAGTGGGATGAAGACGAGGTTTAACGCCGCGACGAACAAGGAGATCCGCTCCCAGCTATGGTATTGGAGGAACAGCAGGATGCCGGTGATGAAGGTGAAGGCGAGCGGAATCGTAATCAGATAGGAAACCCCGAACACCGCGCTGGCGACGCGGACGCCGATGAACTCGGTCATCAGCGTGAGGACATTGGCGGTAACAAGATCGACGAGCGAAAAAGCTCCCCAGAAGGCCCCATACCGTTTCCAGATCATTTCGGCATGGCCGCGCCTTGTGACCGTGCCCAAGCGAATAGTCATCTCCTGCACCAGGTAGGCAATGAAACCCAGCGGCACCAACAAAGGCAGAAACAAGCTGAACCCGTAGGCCGCGCCGGTCTGCGCGTAGGTGACCACGCCGCCGGCGTCATTGTCACCGAGCATGACCAGCAGGCCAGGCCCGATCAGGGC
>JAJZKY010000671.1 GCA_021803885.1 Planctomycetota bacterium | reverse complement strand
ACGATTTCTCTCTCTATGACCATGTACTCGACATGGCCGCTACGCTTGGGGCTGTCCCCGCAAGGTTCATGCACACTGGAGGCCCGGTGACGCTCCAGACGTACTTCGCCATGGCGCGGGGAGCGCAGAATGCGAAGGCGATGGAGATGACCAAGTGGTTCGATACGAACTATCACTATGTAGTTCCCGAGTTCGAGCCGGGGATGCGCTATCAATTACTCTCCACGAAAGCTGTTGCCGATTACCTCGAAGCTAAGGCCCTCGGGATCGAGACAAGGCCGGTCTTGCTCGGACCTGCTTCCTTCGTTCTCCTCGGCAAGCCGACCGACGCAAGCGTTGCCCGCGGCCAGGTGCTCCAGGCAATCCTCCCTTTGTATGAAGAATTGCTCTCACGTCTTCAAGTCGTAGGTGCCGAGTGGGTTCAAATCGACGAGCCTTGCCTTTGCCTTGATCTCGACCACGATGCGGAAGAGATATTTCGTGAAGCCTACGAAGCTCTCTACAAACGATCGGGATTACCGAAGCTTATGCTCACGACCTATTTCGGCGAATTGGGAGCAAATCTGGATCTGGCCCTCTCCCTCGGGACAGCCGGCGTCCACATTGATCTTGTTCGGGCACCACAGCAGCTTACTGCGTTGCTGGCGAAGGCCCCGCGAGAACTTTACCTTTCGCTCGGGCTGGTCGATGGGCGCAATGTGTGGCGAACCGATCTCGGAAAGGCGGTGGCCCTGCTCGAATCCGCCACCACGGTGCTGGGAGTGGATCAGATTCAGGTAGCACCTTCCTGTTCATTGCTCCATGCACCGTTTGACCTTGATGCGGAACGGAAGCTCGACACGAGCGTTCGTAGTTGGATGGCCTTCGCGAAGCAGAAGCTTGCAGAAGTCGCACTCCTGGCGCACGCAATCAACGGCAGAGTTGTCATTCAAAATCAACTCGATGAGAATGCACTGCTCATCGCGTCCCGAAAATCCTCCCCGCTAATTCACGAGCAGGAGGTGGAGCGCAGGGTTCGAGCCATCGACGGGCCAATGTTGCGCAGGCGCAATCCGTATCCAGTTCGCCGTGAGCAACAGGCAAGGGAGCTCTCTCTCCCGCTCTTTCCAACAACAACGATCGGTTCATTCCCGCAGACGGCCGAAGTTCGCAAAACACGGGCCGCCTTCCGCAACGGAAAGATCGATCAGCAGGCCTATGACACCTTTGTCGAAAAAGAAACCGAGCGCTGCATTCGATTCCAGGAGAGGATTGGGATCGATGTTCTTGTGCATGGAGAGTTTGAACGCAATGACATGGTCGAATATTTCGGAGAACAGCTTCACGGTTTTGTCTTCAGCGAGAATGGCTGGGTGCAGAGCTATGGATCGCGCTGTGTGAAACCGCCCATCATCTACGGTGATGTCTCGCGCCCCCATCCCATGACCGTCCGCTGGTCGACCTATGCCCAGTCTCTGAGTAAGTTACCAGTGAAGGGCATGCTGACAGGGCCAGTGACGATCCTGCAATGGTCCTTTGTGCGTGATGACCAGCCTCGTTCGCAGACTTGCCAGCAGATTGCTCTCGCGATTCGCGATGAGGTTGCCGATCTCGAAGCCGCCGGCATTAAGGTCATTCAGATCGACGAGCCTGCGATTCGCGAGGGATTGCCGCTCCGGCGTACAGACTGGCCGGAGTACCTGAATTGGAGCATCCAAGCGTTTCGCCTCGCCTCGTCCGGGGTCCGGGACAACACGCAGATTCATACCCACATGTGCTATTCGGAGTTCAACGACATTATCGACTCGATCGTCGAGATGGATGCGGATGTCATTTCGATCGAGTGCTCCCGTTCGCGGATGGAGCTGCTCGACGCCTTCCACCGCGTCCGCTACCCCAACGGAATAGGTCCCGGCGTCTATGATATCCACTCGCCGCGCATTCCAGAGGATGGAGAGATAAAAGACCTGTTGAACAAGGCCCTGGAGGTTCTTACGCCGCAGCAGCTTTGGGTCAATCCCGATTGCGGACTGAAGACCAGAGGCTGGAAGGAGGTCGAACTGGCACTCACGAACATGGTGGAAACCGCCGCCGGCTTGCGTACTGCAATCGAAGCGCGAAAGTAAGTCCTGCAGTCGCATGGACCGTGCAAACTGTCGATTGGAAGCATTTGTAATTGTCGGATGTTGTAAGACGGGAGAGATGGAGGCGGTGTGACTCAGTGGTCTCAACTTCCAAGGCAATGGCATTCGATGGTTGCCGGCAATCCGGACTCGGTCCTGCTTGAGACCTCGCGCTTCGATTCTGCGAACGGGCGGAGCTTTCTGTTCCTCAAGCCAGTCCAGACGCTGTCGGCTTGGAAGCTGAATGAAATACCAGCGCTTTTCCGGCAGATTGAGGAAGCGCTCGCCCACGGCCTCTATGTCGCTGGGTTCGTCGGCTATGAATGCGGATTTCACTTCGAGTCCTTTGAAGGTGTAGCTCCCGCTCCTTCCGATCTACCGTTGGCATGGTTCGGTGTTTATCGCAGCCCGCTCATCTATGACCACGAGAAGAGTTGCGTCGCAGGCGGTGCTTCACTGATCCCCGTTGACGAATCCGGAGATCTGCCTGATCGCCTTGTCGACAATGTTGCCCTTGCGATCTCCGAGGAGGAGTATTGCGAGAAGATTCGACGGATCAAAGACTATATTCTCGCTGGCGATACTTATCAGGTGAACTTCACGGATTGCGTCGATCTGCAGATATCTGTCTCCGCCGCTGAAGCCTTTGCCATCCTGTCGCGCCACCAGCCCGTGGCCTACAGTGCTTTCCTGCGTGTCGCCGATCACCACATCCTTTCCTTGTCGCCTGAGCTTTTCTTCAGGATTGACAATGGCAGAATCGTCACTCGTCCCATGAAGGGTACGATGCCCCGCGGCCTCGATTCCGCGGAAGATATTGAGGCAGCCGCTCGACTGCAAAGCGACGACAAGAATCGCGCCGAGCATGTCATGATCGTGGATCTGCTCCGCAATGACCTTGGCCGCATCTGCACCATGGGAAGCGTCATCGTCGAGGATATCTTTTCCGTCGAGAAGTACAGAACCCTGTTCCAGATGACCTCGACGATATCGGGTACGCTTCAGCCGGGAATTGGGTATTACGACATCTTCAGGAGCATGTTTCCGAGCGGTTCCATCACGGGTGCGCCAAAGATCAGAACAATGCAAATTATTCGCGAGATGGAACAAAGGCCTCGTGGCATTTACACGGGAGCCATTGGTTTCATTTCTCCCGATCGATCCTCCGCCTTCAACGTTGCAATTCGAACGATTGTCCTGAAGGACGGGCAAGCCCGGATGGGTGTCGGCGGCGGAATTGTAGCGGACTCCCGACCGGAAGACGAGTACCGAGAGTGCGTATTGAAGGCGAACTTCCTCATCCGTCAGCGGCCGAAGTTTCAACTCCTGGAGACCATGCTCTGGGATGGAGAATTTACCTATCTCTCCATGCACTTGGATCGACTGGAATCGTCTGCGGCGTATTTT
>JAJZKY010000670.1 GCA_021803885.1 Planctomycetota bacterium | reverse complement strand
GCGCTCCAGGGACCGCCGCGGCGCCCCAGGGGACCGAGCGGAGGCAAATTCGGGCTCTTGAGGCGTCGAAGCGGGCCGCAGGACACCCGCAGATACGATCGTGGCGTGTAGGCGGCATTGAACGGGGCTATTAGGCCTAGCTGAGCCGTTCTTGGGCATGGCTTCGCCAGGGGTCTGGCATAGGGAGGCTCTTTGGGAAAGGCTGTGGCTACCCAAGCGCGGCGTCAAGGCGGAAGAACACCCTGAGCCAGGGGTTCCAGGCCAGGATGCGCCATCGGACGATCCGGGCGCCCTTGACGATCTGGCAGGGAATCTCGATGAAGGCCTGTCGGAAGGTGCGGAACTCCATCTTGAGTATCAGATCGCGCTCTGCATGGTGCTTGTCTTCCCAGCGCTCAAAGATGGGAACCAACAGAGCGCACCAGGCCTTCAGTGTCCAAGCGAGTGACGCGATGACCAAGTAGGCCCAGTTAGCGTTCAGCGTGTTGACCGGAGCATGAAGTGCGCGCACCTCTCCTTTCAACTGAGCGTGCAGGTTCTCCTGGTCACAGCGCTTATGGGCCTCCGCTACGACCTCGTCTGTGGTCATGTCCCAGTCGTTAGTAATGTAGAAGAAGTGCCGATATTCCTCGAAGAGCACGTCGTCACCCTTTTCCACCGAGATGTTCTTGCGCACTACGACGACCCGGTAGTCGCGCTTGCAGGCGACCGGACGGTAGGAGAACTCGGCGACCTCCACAGACTTCTCGCGTAGTGCCTTGAAGCCGCGCTTTCTCACGACAGCGTCTTTCACATTCGCTGCACGACGCCGTTGTGCAGTCTCGATCGTCTGCTCAGCGCGCTCGACGAGGTCGCGATAGAGCTCCTCTTTCACGCCGGTTGCCTGCTTTATCATGTTGGACTTGGCGTCGTAGCCGAACACGAATCCCACGCCGTCTTCATCCCATCGGTCGAACTCGGTAGTGAGGGAGAAGTCGGTGTCGCCCCGCAGCAAGATCTTCTTGAACCCTGCTAAGCGGCAGAGAGCGATCGCACGGTCATAAAGGGGGATCACACCCTCATGAGAGGGCCTGTTCGCACCCCGCGAGGACAAGTACAGCGGCTCTTTGGTATTCGCGAGTGATACCACGAGGTCTGAGTAGCCCCATGTGCCCTTGTACGAGATGTCCATCCCCTCTTTGCACTCACCGTCTGTTTCAACGATTGTTGCGTCTGCGTCGATGCGGGCGATCTCAGCGAAGAAGGAGGCCGGCTGGGTCGCCCAGACCCTCAGGCGGGCAATGTTGATCGCCTCTTGGAGATCCATGATGTCGCTCTCTTTGAATCTCCGACAGAAATCCCCAGCGGTGGTCGGGTCCGGAAGCGAGGCGACACCGAGTGCGTCCAAGAACACAGCATCGTTTCGTCGGTGCTCGATGTCGTCGAGGGTCCTCCCGCCACAGAGCGCGTTGTAGGCCACGTTCAGCACATGGTCGGACTCGTGGTAGGGCTTGTGGATCTTGAGTAGCTGTAGCTTGGAGTCGATTGCTTCAGCAAGGCCAGTGTGCTTTACGACCTTCGCGACCAAGCCGATGCCGCCATGGGATATCCCCTTGGCACGCTCGGAGAGCTCGTAGGTGATGTTCGCCTCACCGAGCAGCGGACCACCGAAGTTTGGCGCTACTGCGTTCTTCAGGCGTCTCTCGATCTGTGCTTTCTTGGTTGCCAGTTTGCGCTGGCGCCTGCGCTTGTGGTTGTTCATGAGGACTCCTTTTCGTCAATACCGTAGTAGCCTAGCACTGTGGTCTTGAGTGTGCAAGCATCCTCGTGCAGGATTGAGGCACCATGACAAGCGAAGCCGACATCGTCCGGCGCATCGAGCGCGCAAAGAAGGCCGTAGCAAGCCTGGGTGACCTGCGTCCGGGAAGCCTCTCGGAGCAGTACAACACCTGCGGGACCCCCAACTGCCGCTGCAAGGCCAACCCGCCACAGAGGCACGGTCCCTACTACCAACTGAACTACACCCGCCACGGGAGGAGCCGGACCGAGACCGTCCACCCCGAGCACCTCGCCCAGGTGCGCTCCGAGATCCGCAACTACCAGAAGCTCCAGGCACTCCTCGACGAGTGGATCGACGCCGCTATCGAACTCGACCGGCTGCGGCGCACCACCCCCAAACGCAGTACCTGAGGCTTCACCTCAACTCACGCTCCGGTGGTCGCTACCGATCTCCGATTCGGCGGATAAATGCCTGGAACAACAGGGCTTCTCGAGTTCCGCTTCTCCTTTGTCGTGGGTCTTACGCTTGTTTCAGGACTGTTGCGCTGCTCGCAGTAAGCACCGCGCCAGCATTTGCACAGCCGGCAAGCTGGACGGTTACCCCGACGCCCAGCATCACCTCGGGGTTTTGGGTCGGGTTCGGTGGCGTTTCCTGTGCTGGTGCTAATTTCTGTGCTGCAGTTGGAAGCTATGTTTTGAACTCGACCGACACGCCGCAGACCCTGATCGAGACTTGGGATGGCGCGAAGTGGTCCCTCAGCGCGAGCAAGGACTCATCCTCGTCGGAGAGGAACGGGCTTGCTCGCGTTGACTGTGTAAGCGCCACGTTCTGTGTTGCGGTCGGAGATTCGTCTTCAGGGTCAATCCTCTATCCGACCTACCACACGCTCGTCGAGACCTGGAACGGGACGAGCTGGTCGATCACGCAAAGTCCCAATCCGTCTTCTACCGAGACCGCGACGCTATCGGGAATCTCATGTGTAAGCATTACGGACTGCAAAGCGGTTGGTTGGTACGACAACGCCTCGGGAATCGCACAGACCCTTGCGGAGACCTGGAACGGCACAACCTGGTCAATCACGCAAAGTCCCAATCCGTCTACTGTCGCGACCGCGGCGCTATCGGACGTTTCATGTGCGGACTCGGGCTACTGTACCGCGGTGGGTAGCTACAACGCGCCTAATGCGATGCAAACCCTCATCGAGACCTGGAACGGGACCAGCTGGTCCATCACGCAAAGTCCCAATCCGTCTGCTACCGAGAACGCAGTTCTTCGGGCCATCTCGTGTACGAGCCAGAGTTACTGCGTAGCGGTTGGCCGCAACGACGCTGCTCCCAGCATGAGACAAACCCTCATCGAGACCTGGAACGGCGCCAGCTGGTCCATCACACAGAGCCCTGATACTTCTGCGTCGACATCGAATGTGCTGTATGGCGTGTCGTGTGTGTCTGCTCAAGGTTCGACATCGTGTGTTGCGGTGGGTTACTACGAAGGCCAAGGTGGTTGGCAGACCCTTATTGAGAGCTACGACGGAGTCTCCTGGGCAATCACCGAGAGCCCGAACTCGTCGGCAAGCCACCCGGCCAGCTTAGACGGGGTCACTTGTACCTCTTCGAGTAGCTGCGTAGCGGTCGGAGGAGCGCACTATGACGCTCTCGTACTAACCGGCTCATCTGTGCCCGCAACCCCTTTCAACGTCACGACCACATCGCTTCCCCATGCGGTGGTGGGCCAGAGTTACTCAGCTGGGCTCGGAACAACCGGTG
>JAJZKY010000669.1 GCA_021803885.1 Planctomycetota bacterium | reverse complement strand
GCGCAGGTGAAGACGACTGTTCCCGACCCAGTCCCCGGCGCAAAGCCTGTCACGGTGGAGCACATCAAGATTCACGGCGCGCACCTCGAGGGCAATCTGGAGGGCGATGCGGTGGATCGCGATGTGATCGTCTTCCTGCCGCCCAGCTATCAGAAGGACAAGAAGCGTCACTATCCCGTTGTCTATGCGCTGCACGGCTACTCCATCGGTGCCGAACAGTGGACACACGAGATACACGTTCCGCAAACCATCGAAGGTGCCTTCGCACAAGGCGCACACGAGATGATCGTTGTTCTGCCTGATTCCAAGACCATCTACAACGGATCCATGTACTCCAGCTCCGCGACCACAGGTGATTTTGAAAACTACATCGCCAAGGATGTGGTGGCCTACATGGACGCGCACTATCGCACGATTCCGGATCGGCAAAGCCGCGGCCTGGTTGGTCACTCGATGGGCGGTTATGGTGCATCACGGATCGGCATGAAACATTCGGACGTCTTCGGAGCGCTCTACATCATGAGTCCCTGCTGCATGTCCTCGATGGTGGGTGGTGGACGAGGACCGAGTGACCGGATGAAGGACCTCGCGATTGCGAGCGAGAAAAAAGTGGCGGCGGCCAAGTCTCCCGCCGATCTGGCAGCACAATCGCCGGGCTTTGCTTCGGCGCAGTATGCAACAGCAGCGGCGTGGGCACCGGATCCCAAGAATCCTCCACTCTACTTTGACCTACCAACGAAAGACGGTGTTTTACAGCCGAATATTGCGGCGAAGTATACGGCAAACTCGCCGCTCGCATTCGTCGATCAGTACATTGACAACCTCAAGCAATACCGGGCTATTTCGATGGATGTGGGCGATCAGGACGGCCTGCGCTTAGATGCAACCAAGCTGCACAACATTCTGGATAGCTACGGCGTAGCGAACAGCTTCACGATCTACTCCGGAACGCATACGAGCGTAGTTGCGGATCGATTCCAGAATCATGTGATGCCGTTTTTCAGCAAAAATCTTTGCTTTACGAAAGACTGCAACTAAATCGCAAACTGCTTCGGATTGTCTTTCCATGGATTGAATACAGACGCGCCGCTATTTGCCACGTCCACGACGTTCCTTGTTGCGAGATAAAGATCATGTTCAATTGCCGTGGCCGCGAGGAGCGTGTCAATAACTGAGGGAGAGTGGCCCGTGAGGTGTTTAACCTCACCACTGATGGCTCCCCACCGCCGCACAATCTGGTCCGAGACGGAGAGCACCCGTCCGGAAAACCGCGTTTCCAGCGCCATGATCGACCGTTGCAGGCGCGGACGCCGCTTGTCTTCCAGCGGCAGATGATGGATGCCTTTTTGATATTCTCCGATGGTGAGAATGCTCACGTAGAGGTTATGTTCCGGCAAGGACTCGATCCACTTTGCGACTTTCGGGTCGGGCTTGGCACCGCTCACTTCGGAAATGACGTTGGTATCGAGCAACCAACCATTCACAGGGCAATTTCCCTTCCAGTGTCGTGTTCGCGTTCCAGATCGAGATCGGCCAGGCCAAGCCCCTGAAGGAAGCGAACTAATGGCTGGTGTCCTTTGGGCTTGGGGAGGAGCTGCTTGTATTCTTCAGGCGCAAGGATCACGGCGGCTTCCTTGCCACGAACCGTCACCAACTGCGGTCCCTTGGTTCCGGCCAACCGCACGACCTCACTGAACCGTGCTTTGGCGTCCTCGAGTTTCCACCGTTCCATGCTCTGAACGGTCCTGACGGTTGCGCCCACGTGTTTTCTGCGGCGAGTTGCAGTACGCGGCATAGCAATTCACACTCCGAGTTTAATCTGACTATCTGACCAGTTGATTATATCCGAGGCGGCGAATCGGTGTAGACAATTTTGTAGCGGTCAGAGCATCCAAGGTCAACGAGAATCAACAGGCTACGAGGCACCGTCCGCAAGCCATTCAATCAAAATGAGTTATTTTTTATAAACATCGACAGCTTTCAATAAGCCGCTTTATCGGGTTTGGGAGCAGAGGGGCGGGGGTTCGAATCCTTCCGCCCCGACCATCGTAAACCATAGATATTTCAAGCGATATGGTCCATTCCGGCCACGCATCGGCTTTTTCCCGCTACACAGGTGTCGATGATTTTGTAGAGGTCGCCACCTCGCGGCGTTTCCCGCTGATATTCCTCGGGGCAATTCTCTTGGAAATCCATGCGAACCGCCCGACGCTATTCCACCAGCGTCGCGCCGATCATCTTCATCATGTTTTCCAGCCCGGGAGTTCTTCCGGATCGTACGGACTCGCGACCTAAAAGCTTGGCCAGAGTGGCGCCATCTCGCATCACACAGCCTGCTTGCTTCTTTCGCCAAACATCTCTGCAGAGATGAAGCTGCCGTCCAAGCCGCTCTTCAGTACAACTGGAGCAATGGTCCCGTTGAAGGTAACGTTCATCGTCTGAAGCTGATCAAGCGCTCCATGTACGGCCGCGCCAGCTTCGATCTCCTGCGCGCTCGTGTCCTCTCTACCGTATAGAATCCGCTTAAAACTCCGCGCATGCTCCTACTGCCACCTCACCAAATGTGCCGAAGAACCCAAACCAGAATGCCAGAATCATCCCGCTGATTTGCCGAATGTGCGCAGGTTACTTGCAGCCAAGCGTTGCTGAACGGCTTCCTTTGCATCGAGCTGAACTCCAATTGAATCACGGTCGGCAATCACATGTACGTTGAAGATGGTTATTCAGGCGTCAGAGTTCCATCAATCTCGATCATGGAGCAATCCTGAGCTTGAAAGATTGTCAAAATGATGCAACTGCGCCTTCTTGAATCCACACCCAGCACCAACCGCATACAGAGTTCAGTGAGCGTCCATAACTTTGAGAAACGTAGCCAGGAAATAAAAGTTGAAATAACCAGAGTTACTCCTGCAAGTAACGCTATCGAGCATATTGGTCAGCGCGTGTACTGGATTGCTCAGAACCTTAGCTGCCAAAGTGGAAGACTTACTAACATTCGCTATGCGATTCCATCGTGGGTCATCATGCATTCCACGCTGAACTGGCATCGGTCAGCCGAAACAGGTCGTTGAACCACCTTAAATCGATGGGACTTTGCAGGTCAGGATCAGTTCGCCCGAGAAATCCCCATCCAACCGATCAATATGGAGAACGCAATGAGCATTACAAATTCTGTGGTAGCAATTTACGAAACTCACGAGCAGGCGGAACGCGCCATCAAGAAATTGCAAGAATCGGGAGTGGACATGAAGAGCCTTTCAATCGCAGGGAAAGATACACATACGGACGAGCATGTGATCGGCTACTACAACACCGGAGACCGCATGAAGCACTGGGGCAAGGTGGGAGCGTTCTGGGGCGGGTTCTGGGGTCTTCTGTTCGGATCGGGGTTGTTCCTTATACCCGGGCTCGGGCCGATTCTTGTAGCGGGCCCGCTGGTGGCCTGGATTATCGCAGGCCTTGAGGGTGCAGTCGTGGTTGGAAGCGTTAGCGCGCTAGGGGCGGGCCTGGTGAGCATCGGCATCCCG
>JAJZKY010000668.1 GCA_021803885.1 Planctomycetota bacterium | reverse complement strand
CAAATTTCTCCTGGAGTTGGCTGAAGGTTCTCATGCCCCCACAGCATACTCACTCCTGGACCTACTTGCTACCTTTATTTATTAACGACGCCTAGGGCAACTCAAGCAGGCGCATGAACGGTACAGCAGAGATGGGAAAGTGCTGTGTTTGGCCGTCATCACAACAGCCAAAACGAAGGCCCAGGATTGGACCGAGAAGGCTGGAAAACTCTCGAAAGAGCTAGGGGTGCCGATCGAGTTATTACTGCATGAAAAGACGCTCGAAATAATCACGGAGAGCTTCGCGGCAGACTGGGGGGACGCGAAAGGGTGACATCCATCGTTTCAAGCAATTGGCGCATATTTAATGGACTATAAAACGGCAACACGGTGCGAACGCGATGATACGATCCCGTATTTCGCAAATGGCCTTTTCCTGCCAACACATTTATCCCCCGGACAATAACTGTCCGCGACGGCGGATATAACCACAATGTCAAGACTGCCCCGTGGCGGCAGTCGCGCCTTAACTAAAGGAAATGCCATGCCTGATCTAATAGCGAACTTTACCCCGTTTGCCCCCGCGCACGACGATCAGAAAAAGATCATGGACGACGGCACATGGGTTCCCTGCCGAATATGCGAGGAAATATTCCTGCGCATCCGGCTGATTCCATGTATTCACCGCAGAGTCACAGAGGGCCGCAGAGGGTATTGTTAATTAACGGTATATGACCAGCAGCCACGGGCGGACCGGCTGTCCTGCGTGCAGTGTCACCGACCCGCGAAGCGGTGAGACAGGCGAACATGCAATCCGCGGCAAGGACAACAACTGTCCGCGGCGGCGGATAGAATGGCGGCATGACGATTCTCCCCGCAATCATGCTGGGCATCTGCTCCGACACCCATGGCGAACAACTGCCGCACTGGCCCGGTATTCGATTATTTGTGCACGTATCGGCTGGCGGCACGCGTCTGGCCGGGGCTGAAAAATCACCAGCTTCCGACGGTGGCCGCGCGTATCGGCCACCAGTTCGATCATCACCATGCCCAGGCCGACGCCGAAGCCGCCGGGTTTATTTTGCCGGCGATGATGAAAGAGGCACACGTCACCGGCCCAAGGGCGCTGGCGGAAATGGTGGGCGTTCGGCCTGCGATGTTCGAGACGCATTCGTGCGGAGCGGCTTGCCGGCGCGGGGCCGCTCTCGTCCTCAAGGCCTTCCAAAGGTTGTGAATAACGGTAACGGTGCCGTAGAATAGATCATAGAATTCGTGGTGACGTTCAGGCCGTGTGAAAGCGCAGGGTGGCATTCATTCGCCGCAGGAAGAGCCGATGGTAAAGCGCCGGGACATAGAGGCGTTACGCGATCAAATCGTGCGGCAGTTCCGGCCGCGCAAGATCATTCTTTTTGGTTCTCACGCCAAAGATGCTGCCGGGGTTGATTCGGACGTCGATTTACTGGTGATCACCGAGTTTGAAGGCTCTCCCATCCGCAAGGAGATCGAGATGGCGCTTGGCTTAGAGCACCGATTTCCACTGGATCTGCTGGTGCGCACGCCGCAGGATGTGGCCAGGCGATGCGCTCTGAACGATTTTTTTATCCAGGAAATTCTGAAAACGGGTCAGGTGCTCTATGACGCCGATCGCCGCGGAATGGCTGCAGAAGGCTGAAGAGGACTACGCCGTGGCCCAATGGGTTGCTGCCAGCCCCACTGCCGCCTTCAACGCCATCTGCTTTCATTGCCAGCAATGTGTCGAAAAATACCTGAAGTGCCGGCTGCAGGAGGCCGGCATTCCCTTCGCCCGAACCCATGATCTGGAAGTGCTGCTTGATACGGTTCTACCGGTTGAGCCAGGGTGGGCGCCGTTGCGGCCGCAATTAAAGTTCCTGCGGCCATTCTCCACCGAAACGCGATATCCCGGCGTTTCCGCATCGGCCGACGATGCCCGCGAGGTCATGCAGATATGCACCGGCATGCGACGCACCATGCGCGACAGTATGGGCCTGGGGTGACCGACAACGGGTTCCAGCGCCAGCGGTGGGGTGTGGCAACAATTTGTGGCTCCATGAAGGCATTCTCTCCCGAACGCCATCGGGGTCGCCGGCAAGGCGCAGAGCCGCGGAGGAACGATGTTCACCACGACGACACCACGACACGACGAACCATCGCACGCGAAGCCGCGAAGATAGACATGATTTAACACGATCCGCTACATGGCCTTGCCGAGTCGGTCTTGGGGACCGAGGTGGCGACAGAGGTTGCCCAGCAGGCGTTGGTGACATTCGGTTGATAGCGAACTGATTTTGCCCAGAATCGCCGATTCTGGCAGTACGGCGAGAAAACCCAGCCGAATGAGGGACGCTGCTTTGAGACCGCTGGCCGGGAATTCCCCGTCAGTTGGAACGATGGTTTCGTCGAAGCCGGCGACGCGCTGGTGGATTTGGGTGCTGACGCCACAGACAAGAAAATCGCCAAATGGAGGCAGTCGGCGGAGCAGAACAATGGGACGATTTTTCACCTGGCCATCGGCCTGGGCAGGGCAGCAAGGACAATGTCGCCTTCGTTCATGGTCGCAAATCAGCCGTGGTATATTCCGGCTCGTTGTCGCCGTACGCTTTCGCCAGTTGACCGGAAGAGAATCGCCACCACGCATCGCGTTCATCATCTGGGGGAAGCACCACGACCACCAGCCGCGCATGGGGAGCAAGCTCGAAGGGTTCGTCAAGTTGGACCCTCTCGCCATCAAAATGGGCTGTTAATGCGACCGCTTTCATCACCCCCAATTTACCGGATTATCCATCCAACTTCAACGGGAGACCTGCTTGGGGCGATGCGTGAAGACCACTGGTGAGTTTGACATCCCTGACAATCAATAGCTAATACAAGAAGCATGCGCAGCCGAATCACCATCCATTCGGATAACCCCACTGATTCACAGATTTGGCTGTATGCACGAAGACATGATCTGGTCATTGTCAGCAAAGACGCGGATTTTTCAGACCGGATAAAATGATCGCAGCGGATGGGCCGTGTATGGAGGAAGATACGCACCGCGAATGGTGATAGAATGGAGACGTTCCAGGCCATGGATAAACATGATGATTGACAGCGACATAATTACCAAGGCGGGGCGGCTGTTGCGTGAAGCGGCGCCGGAGGGATCGATGGTGCTGCTCTTCGGATCGCACGCCCGCGGTGACGCCGGCCCACAAAGCGACTTGGATTTCCTGGTCATTGAGCCGGAGGTCACCAATCAGTTCGCGGAGATGGTCCGACTGCGCGACTCGCTGCGGCCGCTACGGGTGTCGGCGGATGTGGTCGTAACCAGCAAGCGGGTCTTCGAGGAGTGGCGGACCACGCCGAACAACATTCTCTACGAAGCCGCCCGCGAGGGCCGGGTGATGCATGAAGTGGGATGAAGATAAGAATCGACTCCTCGGTAAAGCGGCGGAAGATGAAACCGCCATGACGATCCTTATGGCGGACACCAAAGCGCCGGATGACACAATCGGATTTCACGCTCAGCAAACGGTGGAAAAGCTCTTG
>JAJZKY010000667.1 GCA_021803885.1 Planctomycetota bacterium | reverse complement strand
GGCCGCTGGAACAGTTCTTGAGAATTCTGGGACCATGAACTCAAACTTGTGTTCACCAAAATCTTGATCTTCCCTATATTCTTCTCGGTAATGTTTGCCTGCGATGACGAGATCCACATCGCTGCCAAGCCCCATACTCTTGCTGCTGCAGATAATTACATCGACAATCTCGTCGAGCCGGCCTTGCACTCGCCGGTAAAAAACAGTGGGAAGTATTTCTGCGGAGGCCCCCCCTAGCAGGTGTCCTTCCACTTCAGAATCAAGTTCAATCGCGTCGTATCTCAGGCTTATGCGAGACGCATTCTTGGCTGTTTCATCGATCATCTGCAACGTGATTGTGTTTGTGCCCTGACGCAGATAGCTCCCGGGAAATCTAAATGATACAGTCGCATCGCTTTCGATGTCAGCATCGGGTTCATCTCCAATTCCGTAATCTGGCTTGGGACGTAAGTAAAATATTCCATGCTTGTCATTGATACTAACCCGCAAGGCGGGAAGGCCGGCGCTCTCAATGAGTAGAAGAGAAACATGCAACCGGTAGGCCGTACCGGGTGCACCAGCGATCTGAAATTGAATGGAACGCGGGGCCGTAGCGCCGCTCGTATTATGTATTGGAGCAATCGAAATAGACTCGGCTGACTGCGTCGCATACCAGTTTTCTGCAGGGGCACTTTGCCCAACAATAAACTTAACCGGCTTTGTGGGGATTCCTCCAGCAAATTCCGCTGAAGAGTGGTCAAAGGATCCAAGTCTAAAAATAACACTGGTATGATCGCTCTGAAGAGTTGCCGCAGGCAGGTGAAGTCCACCTACGAAGAAGACCATCCACCCAGAAAGTATCGCTAGTTGTAGTCTCATATATACCTACCAAATCCTCTCCCATCGAGAGTTGTCATTGATGCCGGAAAGATAAGCTCTGGATATCTATATTCTGATTAGTGTGCGGCAAGGTCAGAATAGTCAGTATTGTCGGCAAAAGACCCATATCGTCAGAGACTCTCTGTCATAGTCGGCCAGCAAAACAAAGACAATCTGCATCTCACCGCGCCGGCCACACCGCTTGTAGTCTTGTCCAAAGTTCATCACGCTTTCTCAGTCCGCAGAAGGCACGTTGCTCTGAGGTATAAGATGGTGCGGATAATTGATCCGAACAGTTACGATTTCATATGGATGGATCGGCACAGTGACCTGATCCGTATCGGTCATGGCTAAAGCTGATCCCTCGGGTTTCTCCATTAAGTTGGTCAGAGTTGCCGATTCTGCACCTTTTGGCAGTGTGAGTCGAATATTCCCACTCTGTCCGGCCCATTCATAGAAACGCAGGATAAGCCCGTCCGTATCTTCCGCTTTCTTAACAGCCGTCAGGACCACGTTGTCGCCTTTTACCGTGATGAAGGAATGCTCTAGCGGGAGTGTTCCCGAATGTGCTTCCACCTGCCTCGCCTGCAGATTGTAGTTGTAGTCATAGCCGTGCCGGACGGTAAGGGCGGTTTTCCAGTCTCCCGCATGAGGATAGAGAGCATAGCTGAAGTGGTGGTGCCCTCGGTCCGCGTTCGGATCGGGTGATACCGGTGAGCGTAAAAGAGTCAGCCGCAACACGTTGCCGCTGCAGTCGTATCCATACTTTGATTCGTTGATCAACGAGAAGCCATGTTGGCCATTGCCCAGATCAGTCCAGCGCAATGCGGGGACTTCGAACTTCGCCTGCTCCCAACTGTTATTGCGGGTCGTGGGCCGCTTGATCGTCCCATAAGGAATTTCATAGGTCGCCATATCGCTCGACGCCGCCAACGGGAAGGCCGCCTTCAACAAAATGTGCGTTTCATGCCAATCGATGTCGTTCACGACGTCGACCTGGTCTGAACCCGCATAGAGCGTGATGTCCTGCACCAAGGTTGAACTCTGCCAGTGCCGCGACACGCGGACCACCGCACGGAACGGCCCCTTCTCCACCAGTTTCACCGAGTCCGTTTGCATAAGAGGAGTGAAGTGATCCAAGGTCCCGGGATCGATGTTCCATGCGTCGTCGGCCTGTGGCGTATCTTTGAACACCTGCAGTTGATTGCCGCAAGCCCCCGCCGCCAGCGTCTCGAAGTTAGCCTTCTTGTCGTAGAGGCTGGTAATGCAGCCGGTATGTGGATCTACCGTCACTTTGAGCGCGGCGTTTTCCATCGTCATCCCGCTCGCTTTGAGATCGCCGGCAAAAAACCGCTTGCCTGGCACCACGTGTAAGACCTCGTACCCGAGAGATGGAACGTCCTTTGCTTCGACAAGCAAGTGGTAGGTGTTAGTTTGACTGTCGCTCGATACTATTTCCGAGGGCAGCACGCGGTTTCTTGCATCCACAACCGAGACCCCGTCGACTACTGCGTTCGGCATTTGGACATCGACCTTGATTAGCCCTGAGCGTTCCCATCCGAGGGGATTGAAGACCAGCACCGGCACAGCTCCCGCAGCGCGCGTGTCGATACGCGCCTCAATGGTGTGGAGGGCCTTCGCAGAGACTTCGTTTGTTGCCCAGCGTACTTGATCGTAGTCTCGCTGTGCATCTTGATAGATATCAGCAATACCCGATCCTGCCGCAAGATCGTGGAATTGGTTGAAGAGCACCTTCTTCCACGCTTCATTCAGCTCGGTAGCCGGATATGACTGGCCATCCAGCCACGCAAGAGAGGAATATTTTTCCGCGTTCAGCATCCACTCTTCGCTTTCGCGCATATTGCGCTTATGGTTTGCCTGCGTCGTGTAAGTGCCGCGGTGATGCTCAAAATACAACTCGTCTTTCCATGTTGGGATAGATATTTCACCCGGCGGCGGCGCAGGCAAAGCTCCGGCGCCCTTGGCCAGCGCCTCATAGTCCCATGTCGGGGAGTCAGGAGAAATCTTCTTCTCAACACTGGTGAAGTAGCTCTGCGCTGTGCCAAACTTCATCACAGGGATCACTTTCCCCGGTTGCATCCAGTGCATGCCCTGATCCAATATAGCCCGGGTCGGCCCGCCTCCGTGATCGCCCACTCCGTAGAGATCCATCATATCGAGCATGCCAGGGTCGAGAGATCTTGCTTTGGTAAAATCATTCGAAATGCGTACAGGGTTGAGATTGGCGTTCGAGTAGGTATGTGGAAAGTAAGTTAGTACTTTACTCCCATCCGGAGATTCCCACCAAAATAGCTTGAAAGGTAGCGGATTCGTTTCATTCCATGCCATCTTTTGGGTAACAAAATAGTCGATGCCGGATCTCTTATAAATCTGCGGAAGTTGCCAGTTGTAACCAAACGAGTCCGGATTCCACCCAATCCGCGTAGTCACGCCGTATAACTGTTGGAAGGTTCGCTGCCCAATAAGCAACTGACGCACCTGCGATTCTCCGTCGGGCATATTCAGGTCTGGCTCAACCCACATACCACCCACAAGTTCCCAACGCCCTTCTCGACGACTCTTCTTGGAAGGAAATCCAATCATCATACCCTACCCCGCCTAAAAACGTAATTTGGCTTAGAAAATGGATCGAGATTCCGAAAACCCTTG
>JAJZKY010000666.1 GCA_021803885.1 Planctomycetota bacterium | reverse complement strand
GCGAAGATGGCCAGCGCTTCGTACGGCAGAGTCTCCGCATGTTCCAGCGACCACACCAGCAGCGACACGACTACCGCTGCCAGCAGCAGATAGACCTGGGCGTTGCGGAACTGACGCAGGAAACGCAGAATTGTCCGCCGTTTCGCAGGGCTGCGCAGCGCATTGGTGCCATACTGTGCGAGGCGATCCCGAGCTTCCTGCGAACTCAAGCCCCGTTGGAGGTTTCCATGATAATCCGCCAGGGCCTGCGTCGGACTCAGTTCGTGCGGCACGTCACGGAGTTGATGTAGCGACTCTACCATCCGAGTTCCTCAGTGATTCTGCGATTGCAGTTGCCTTAGCGAGACACATGACAAGCGAACAGGTTCATTATTCGCGAATTCGCACAAATTCGCTGTGATGTCGCTGTGGTGCGTGCGTGAATCCTGCTGCCGCGGTGAGCCGGGTGCGGTGCTGCTCGCGGTTTTATTCTCAGCTCTGGTGAAAATTGGCTTTGGATACTACCTGACCCGAAATGCAGCCTATCTCGATCCTATCGAGGCGCTGCGTTCAGAATGGAAGCTGTCTCCTACACTCGAAACATCCCACAAGGAGCTATAGATGGGAAAAGTCCTCATTGTCGACGATGAGCCCAGTATGCGGCGCATTCTCGCCGCGAATCTTCGCCTTGATTCCCATATCGTCGTCGAGGCAGCGGGGGTTGTGGACGCGACAGCCATTCTCGCCAGGGAAGACTTTGACGTCGTCCTTACAGACCAGAAAATGCCTGACGGCAATGGCCTGGACGTGCTGCAGGCAGCAAAGCAGGGCGATCCGGCTACCTCGGTCATCTTTCTGACCGCGGTCGGTACCTTGGAACTCGCGGTCGAAAGCATGAAAGAGGGCGCCTTCGACTTCCTGACAAAGCCGTTCGTTCCGGACGCGGTGCGGGCTGCTGTCAAACGGGCCTGCGAACACAGCGCGCTGCTTAGAGAAAACGCCGTTCTAAGAACGGCGGTGCTCCAAATGGAAGGTCCGGACGAGATTTTTGGAGAGAGTGAAGGTATACGCGCTGTTCGTGAAACGATTGCTCTGGTCGCGCCGAAAGACACGACGGTTCTTATCACAGGCGATACAGGCACGGGCAAAGAGCTGGTCGCACGCGCAGTTCACCGAAACAGCGGCAGGGCACAGAGAGCTTTCATCGCCATCAATTGCGCTTCTGTATCGGAGACTTTGATCGAGAGCGAGTTGTTCGGGCATGAACGCGGCGCATTCACGGGCGCGGACAAAACCAGGATCGGACTGTTTGAGTCCGCCGATGGGGGGACTTTGTTTTTGGACGAGGCCGGAGAATTGTCCGCCGCGGCCCAGGCAAAATTGCTCAGGGTGCTTGCAGATGGAGAGATTCAGCGCGTGGGTTCGACCAAGACCCGTCACGTTAACGTACGCGTGGTTGCTGCGACACATCGTAATCTCAGGGACCGTGTGCAGGCTGGATCCTTCCGCGAAGATTTGTACTATCGTCTGGCCGTGTTCCCCATCCATTTGCCACCTTTGCGCGATCGGCTCGAAGACATCCCGGGCCTGTGCGATATTCTCTCCGCAAGAATTGCCCGAGAGATGAAGGTGCCCCAGCGGCGATTGAGCGAAGCAGCGATTGCCAAGCTGACCCAGTATCACTTCCCAGGCAATATCCGGGAGCTGCGAAATCTTCTGGAACGCGCTCATATCCTGGGCCAACACTCCCAGTTGCAACCCGAGGATTTTCCCTTGAGTATCGCATCGGCAGACGGCCCAAAAACTGAGGCGAGACTGGACGCCGGGCAATTGGCGGCCCGATTGCCTGAGCATCTCGATTTGCGGGGGACCCTGGCAAGGATTGAATTGGCATTGATTGAGCGCGCTCTGACAGCGACCGATGGAGTGCAGGCGGAGGCCGCAAGACGGCTCAATTTATCGAGGAGCGACCTGGGTTACAAAGTCGCAAAATATGCCCTGCACGATAGAAGAGTGAGCGATGAATCAACGGAATCCCCGGTCAGGTAGCCGTTGGATTCGCGTGTTCGATTTGCTTGTCAGTGAGAATTGAGGAGACTGATGAGGTTTCTGGCTCTAGCCTTGGACTACGACGGTACGATCGCCCAGAACGATGTGCTTGGCGATCAGATGCGGCAGGCAATTGCAACGCTTCGCGCGCGGAACATCATCGTACTGATCGTCACGGGACGAATACTGTCGGATCTGGAACGGGTAGCAGGCAACCTGCATTTTGTGGATGCCGTAGTCGCCGAGAATGGCGCCGTGATCTACGTTCCGGACAGTCGATATACGCAACTTCTCGGGGAGCGTCCTCCCGCCGTCCTTCTGGAAGCGCTTCTATCTGATGGAGTCGACTTCAAGGCGGGGCAATCGATTGTAGAAGCAGACGCAAAAGATGCACCTCGATTGCTGAACATATTGCGGGCCCGTGAGTTGCCGCACTCTCTTATCTTCAACAGAGGACGAGTCATGATTCTCGGCCAGGCCATCAGCAAGGCGACTGGTTTGCGAGAAATTCTCAAGATTCTCCGCTTGTCGCCTCACAACGTGGTGGCCATTGGCGACGCGGAAAACGACCATGAATTGCTGCGATCCTGCGAGTTCGGGGTCGCGGTCGGCTGGGGAAGCCCGGCCCTGATGGCAGCAGCCGACTATGTCCTGCCTGGAAATGGTCCTGAATCCGTCGCCCAATATCTTCACACCCTGGTCCATCAGCGCCGGATTCCACCTTCGCCGAAGAGCCGTCGCAGCGTGCTGCTGGGATACACAGACTCAGGCGATCCGTTTTCACTGGCGGTTCGAGGCCGCACAGTATTGGTGGCCGGCGACACAAAATCCGGGAAGTCCTGGGCAGTCGGCCTTCTTTGCGAACAATTGATTCTCTTCGGCTATTCCTTGCTGATTGTCGATCCAGAGGGCGACTATACGTCGCTGGAAGCCCTTCCAGGTGTGCTGGTGTTTGGCGGCGAGGATCCGCTGCCGCGCCCTCGCGATCTGCTGCGCGCGTTGCGCCATGGCGATGTCAGCGTCGTGATCGACCTGTCGCACACGCCACAGGACGTCCGACTGGACTACGTGAAAAATCTTCTGCCGTCTATCGCAACGCTTCGCCAATATACCGGCCTGCCGCATCGCCTCGTCGTCGATGAGGCGCACTATTTCCTGCATGATGACAGTTCAAAGGAAATGCTGGATCTCGATGTGCTTTCCTACATTCTGGTCAGCTATCGCGCTTCCAGTCTCCATCCAAATATCCTGGCGAGTTTGAAAGTAGTCATCGTCACGCGAGAGTCCGATCCGAAAGAGATCGCTGTACTGCGGCATCTCTGCGGAACATGTGCAGGCAGCAGGAGTGAGAGCGAATGGCTTCAGTCACTCTCACTCCTGCCGATTGGCGAGGCCGCCGCACTTCCTATAACAACGGAATCGAAGGGCGAGGTCACCCGCATACACCTGACTCCCCGATTGACACCCCATATTCGTCACGCCGCCAAATATATCGATCTT
>JAJZKY010000022.1 GCA_021803885.1 Planctomycetota bacterium | reverse complement strand
ATGAAAAAAGGGCTGGACTTGCTGAAAATCGCCGGCTACGGACCGAAAGTTCGCTCCGGCCCAGGTCTGTGCCAGGAAGTGGTGCACACCGACGATGCTGATATTACCCGTCTGCCGGTAATTCAATGCTGGCCCGGAGATGGTGGAAAATATATCACATTAGGACAGGTTATCACCAAACATCCGGAAACCGGTGCGCGGAATCTCGGTATGTACCGGGTGCAGATATTTGATAAAAAAATGACCGCCATGCACTGGCATACGCACCATGACGGGGCACGGCATTTCCGGGCATGGGCCAAACTTGGCAAGCCCTGTCCGCTGGCCATTACTCTCGGCGGCGAAAGCGTTTTGCCCTATGCCGCCACGGCCCCATTGCCACCGGGAATCGATGAGCATATTTTCGCGGGTTTCCTGCTGGGTCGGGGACTGGAACTGGTGCCATGTAAAACCGTGCCACTGGAAGTACCGGCTAATTGTGAATTTGTGATCGAAGGATTTGTGGCCCCCTATCAGACGATTCTGGAAGGGCCGTTTGGCGATCACACCGGGTTTTATTCCCTGGCGGATCAATACCCGGTATTTAATATTACCGCCATTACCCATCGGCGGAACCCTATTTACCCTACTACGATTGTCGGCAAGCCACCGCAGGAAGATTATTATCTCGGCAAGGCCACCGAACGGGTATTTCTGCCGCTGCTTAAAATCATGGTGCCGGATGTGATGGATTATGATTTGCCGATGTTCGGCGCGTTTCATAATTGCGCGTTTATTAAAATCCGCAAGGAATATGCTTATCATGCCCGCAAAGTAATTCACGCCATCTGGGGGGCCGGACAGATGGCGTGGACCAAGATAGTAGTGGTGGTCGATGAACATGTGGATGTGCACAATCAGAATGATGTGCTGTTTCATCTGGGAGCCAATGTGGATCCGCGCCGCGACACGTTTATCGCCGAGGGACCATTGGATATTCTGGATCATGCTGCACCAGCCATGGGAGCCGGCAGCAAAATGGGCATTGATGCCACACGCAAATGGCCCGGTGAAGGTACGGTTCGCGATTGGCCGGATGAAATTGCAATGGATGAAACCACGATAAAAACCGTAACCCGGCGTTGGAAGGAATATGGATTCTAAAATGGTCAAAACACGATTTGCTCCGTCACCTACAGGATTTTTACATGTGGGCGGAGCCAGAACCGCCTTGTTCAACTGGCTTTTTGCCCGCAAGCATGGGGGGCAATTTGTCCTGCGTATTGAAGATACCGATCAGGTACGGTCCACGGCGGAATCCGCAGCCGGCATTCTGGCGGATCTGCAATGGCTGGGGCTGGATTGGGATTGCGGCCCACAGCCCGGCACAACCAAAAATGAATATTTCCAGTCCATGAGGCTGGAGCTATACAACGGCTATCTGGAGCAGCTGGTCAAAGATGGCCGCGCGTATGAGGCTTATGAAACACCACAGCAATTGGCGACCATGCGCCTGGCGGCGGAAAAAATGAAGCGACCTTTTCGTTACCGTCGCAACATGCCGGGGCGTGCGGAACCAGGCAGCGGACCGACGGTATTGCGCTTTGAAATGCCCTTTGAAACCATCACGTTTCATGATTTGATTCTCGGTGATATTTCCGTCGGCGGCGATGAACACGATGATATCATCATCCGTAAATCTGATGGATTTCCCACCTATCATTTTGCCGTGGTGGTTGATGACCATGATATGGGCATTACGCATGTGCTGCGGGCGCAGGAACATCTGATGAATACGCCCAAACATCTGGGCTTGTACAAGGCGTTGGGCTGGCAGCCGCCCGCGCATGCCCACATGCCACTGGTGTTTAATATGGATAACACCAAAATGTCCAAGCGGGACAAAACCAAAGCCGCGAGGGCGGCGGCGGCGGCGTGGGTCAAGCAGGGGAATAATTCCGATACGCTGTCTGAAAAAACCGGCATTCCTCCCAATCAGTTAAAGGAATTTCTGGATAAAAAAGCCGATGATTCGCGCATTGCGGCGGCCATCGGCGCGGCTTTGAATGTCGCGTTGCCGGAAATTGATGTGCAGGACTTCCGCCGCAGCGGCTATTTATCTGATGCACTGCTGAATTTTATCGCTTTAATCGGCTGGTCGCCGGGAGAAAATCGGGAAATTCTCACGCGCGATGAAATGCTGCAATTATTTTCGCTGGAAACCATCGGTAAAACCAGCGGCCGCTTTGACCGCAAAAAACTCTTATGGATGAACGGCGAATATATTCGCCAACGCTCCATAAATGATTTGCAGCGTGATCTGGCGGCGTTTAACGCTGTGACGGACTACCCCCTCAAACAAGCCACAGAAACACAGCAGCGAGAACTATTGGCGATGTACCAGGAACGCACCGGAACGCTGGCCGATATGGCGGAAAATTCGCGGTTTTTTTTTGAAGAGCCAACACTGGACGCGGCCGCATATAAAAAGCATATTGAATCCGGTAACGGCTGGACCGCACTGCGCCAGATTCGTGACATGCTGACGGCGGTAACCGATTGGTCTAGGGAGCCATTGGCTCCAGTGATTGAAAAAATTATAGAATTGGGCGAAAAACGCGGGGCTGCTCCGCAGACGCTGCGCGTGGCCGTATGCGGCGGGCCGGTCTCCCCGCCATTACTGGAAACACTGTGTCTGCTGGGGCGGGAAACCACGCTGGCGAGAATTGACCGCATTCTTGGTTTACAGCGCCCCACGTCCGGAACCTGACACAGTATGCAGATCGGGACCTAAGAAAATGGCGTCTTCTACGGCAGTAAAAGCGGAATCCTGATGGTTATGCCGGGACATTTTCTAATGGCTTTCATTGACTATCTTTTCCGTACTCAATCGCAGCTCCCCGCTGGAAACTGTCTGCCGACCGGTCCGGGTCATAACCACCGCGTGACCGGACTCATTGACATCCAGCAATTGACCTTCAAGACTATGATCTTGGGAATCATAGCCCAGGATCACCTGTTGATTCCGCCAGGCCAGACACTGGCGAATGCGGGACAGCAGATGACTGCCAAACCGACCGGCTTGAAGATATTCCAGATTTTGACATATATTTTCAATGAGCAATATTTGCAGAGCCTGAAGATCAACAGATTGCCCGATTTCATCATATAGACTGGTCGCTGGCTGTCGCAGATCATCCCCCAATATGACAGCGGGAAAATTGCCGTTGATTCCCACCCCCGCAATGAGCACCGGACTGGTTATGCCCCAGTCACATTGGCACAGCACCCCCGCCAGTTTTTTACCCTGGACCAGCAGATCATTAGGCCATTTGATAGCACACGATAGATGGCAACAAGCACGCAACGCGTCGGCGACGGCTAAACCGACCACCAGAGGTGCCGGGGCGTAGATATCCGCGTTTTGCTTTAAGGGCCATGCTACGCTCAGCCATAAGCCGCCGACGGGACTTTTCCAGGTGCGGCCCGCACGCCCCATCCCCGCTGACTGTTGGGCGGCGATAACGGCAAAGGCGCAAGCCGATAGCGATTGACCTGTCGTGAGCCATCGCCGCCGGGCTTCGAGATTGGTGGAATCCAGTTCATTAAAATAAAATGTTTGCATCAGACTCTTCAACTTTCCTTGAAGTGCCCCAGACCCTGTGGCCCATATACTCGCCTGGGGAGGCATTTACTGAAATTCAATCTATACCTGCCTGCATTGGACTTGCAGTCCCGGAGTAACCATGGAGGCTTGTACGGTACGGACAAACTTAACGGTCCTCGGCTTTTCCATTTTCATGGATTCCAATACTACCAGAATCTGTTCCAGTGTAACCATATCGCCGGGTTTAATATTCACGGAACTGTTCCTGGTTGCGTCACCAACAGCTTCTGTAGTTCACAATGCTGTTCCGAAGACGGTTACGCATAAAATTTGCCGCAAGGGCCGATGAGCCCGGTATAAAACACATCCTCCATAATGGCCGGTAATTCGGATTATTGCATACACCGCCTCCTCGTCAGGTGGTCTTACGGTTTCACAGGCGGCTCCGGTGAAGAAATCGCGTGCGTCGTGGGGGAAAAGTTTTGCGTCAGGCGGCTATTGATCAGCCCGCCGGTCACCGCCAGTGTCAATTCTACAAGAATCTGACATACTCGCGGCAAAGCCACCACCACTACCACCAGCTCCGGCGATCCCACCAATGGTGCAATAAATAGAGCCTGCACTGCTTCGCGCACTCCCAGGCCGCCGGGCAAAAGACTGAACATCCCCAGACTGACCGAAAGCGCAAAAACGCCGATTAATTCCACCGTATGCAGGATGCTGACATGATGGACACAGCTTACCGCCGCCCATAAGGCAATACCGCCGAACAGCCAGCACGGCAAAAACATTACCACCGCATAAATCATGTGTGAGAGTTTGAACCGCCGGCTCGGCGGAATGGCACCTTTGCCCAGAGAACGCAACGCATTGTTAATAAGCCAGTAAAAAAAACGCGGGTGAAATACCCCTAAAAGCCCGACCATCAACAAGCCGCATCCCACCAGATAAAGCGGATGATCGCGCGCCGCCACCACCAGTGCGGTGGATCCCACCAGACCGCCGGACAGGGTATACATGGCATTTTCCAACAGGGTGGAAAGGAGGCACGTTTCCCGCGCCATGCCGGCGCGGTGGGTACGTTCCAGACGCATCAGCACCAGCAACACCTTGCCTGGTGCGTATTTGCCGATCTGACTGAAGGTGTATGCTCCCAGCAGCGGCAGCACAGGGCTGTGATCCCCCATCCGCCGTGTCAACCACAGCCACGTCATGGAATTGGTGGCCATAATACCCACAAACGCCAGTGGAATAAGCGCACAATAACGCCAATCAATTTGTACCGGGTGCCGGCCGACCTTATGCCAGGTTTCAGTAAGCTTGATGCCCACAAATGTGAACACCGCCACCATTACCACCAGTTTAAGGATAAATATGCCGGTCTTTTTGTTCACAGACATTCATCCGCCTTACATGAATCATCCGGTTGCCGCCCGGCCGGCAATCCCATGTTCCCCGCCGACGCGCCCCATGCGCTTCATTATGCGGTAAACGCTCGTACTTGTCTGTTTATTCCGGCCTGACTGATTGGAAGGATAGCTCGGCGGCCCGGCAAGGTATCGATATCTTGAAGGACTGCATGGGCGTCCGCGGTGTTCATGATTGTGGGTTATTCAGCCTCCATGGTCACTTGAATGGCCATGCGCAATAGTTCACTGCTGCTGGCAAGATTCAATTTTTCCTTGATATGTTCACGATGCGCTTCGATGGTTTTAGTGCTTAAATGCAGTATCTTGGCGATTTCACGAACGGGTTTACCGTGCCCGAGAAATTGAAAAATTTCCAGTTCCCGGTCTGTCAGCAGGTCCAAAGAAGATTTCAAGGGCTGATTGCCGGAAACTGCCAGTTGACGCAGCACTCTGGCGGCAATGGCCTCACTGACATAGATATCTCCGGCCAGAATCCGGCGGATGGCCAGAAGAATTTTTTCTGTGGCCTCCTGCTTCATAATGTAGCCGCGGGCACCGGCACGCAAAGCTCTTTCGGCATACATGTTTTCATCGTGCATGGACAGTACCAGCATCAACAATTTCTCATACCGCGCCGTCAGGTCTTTGATCAACTCCAATCCCGGCTTGCCCTTCAGCGATAAATCAATAATCACCAGGTCCGGCTTGAGTTTGGGAATCAGCGTGATGGCCTCATCGGCATCGGGGGCCTCGCCACATACTGATAAATCACCGGCGGCCTCAATAAGCAGACGCACTCCCTGCCGCGCTACGGGATGATCATCCACCAGTAAAATGCGCGGTTTATCCTTCTGTGGTTTTACCTGCGTACGAACATTAATATTAGCCATGCGGTATGTGCTCCAAACCAGGTTCCGGTCCACCGACGGAACATATTACTGTAGTATCCGAGCCGGGGCTGCTGCGGATTTCCAGGTGCCCACCGATCACCCGGGCGCGATAATCCATAATGCGCAATCCCAATCCTTCACCGCGTTGGGCAGTAAACCCCTGGCCATTATCACGGATCGTCAGGCGCACAGCAGTCCCCATGGTCCGGCAGCTTACCTCAATATTGTCGGCGGCACCATGGCGCACGGCATTATGGACCGCTTCCTGCGCAATGCGGTAGAGATGCGTAGCAGTCAGTAGGCTGCAGGATTGGGGCAGTGCTTCAGCGCGAATGCGGCACGCGATTCCGGAAATGTTTTCCGTACGAAACCCCAGTTCCTGCAGGGCATTGGGTAAGTCATCGGGGCTGTCGAGCGGGTGTAAACCGCGTGCTAATTGTCGGCTCTGGGCAATACCCTCGTTAATAAGTGCAGTGAGTTTCTCCACCTCCTGGGCCAGTACTTTGGATTTTTTCTTCAGACGTTGCGAGATCGCTTTGGATACCATGGCGGCCCCCGTTAGAAGTTGGCCTAATCCATCATGCAGATCCTGCCCGATTCGGCGCTGCTCGCGCTCGGAAATATGCAGTATCTCCGCCTCCATACGTTTGCGCTCGGTGATATCGCGGACAATGCCGGTAAAGTGGAGGCCTTCGTGAGTTTTCTGTTCTCCGACGGCCAAGTACATCGGAAAAGTGGTGCCATCTTTTCGCAAGCCGGTGACTTCCCGACCGATCCCAATAATTTTGGCATGGCCGGTGCGTAAATAATTCTCTATATATTGCTGATGTTCATGGCCATAGGGTTCCGGCATAAGTATGGAAACTTTCCGTCCAATAATCTCCGGCGCGGAATAACCGAAAATATGCTCTGCCGCGGGATTAAAAGATTCAATGGTTCCAGTGTCATCAATGGTAATTATGGCGTCCACCGCGGTTTCCACAATGGCACGAATATGAGATTCGCTGCGGCGCAGGGCCTCGGTTAACTCCGCGCGCCCGGTAACATCAAAACCGATCAACAGCGCTACTGTGTCCTGCTCGCCGCCGGAGCTGTGCCGTGATGCCAGAAATGCAATAATCCGTTGTTCCCCTTGTGCGTTTTGCATATTTTCCTCAAACGCCAGAGGATCGAGTGTGGCTGGCGAATCTTCCAGCAACGCCATAACTTTAACCAGATTGTCCGGGGTTAGAATATTACCAACGGCGGGTTGCCCGACCAGGGACTTGGCACCTTGATTACCAAGGCGCATGAGGTCCGAATTGATAAAAGCAATATGACCAGAATGATCCACCACCGCAGCATAAAGCCCTGGTGAATTGATTAAGGCTGTAAGCCAAGCCTCACTACGGGATGCCATCTGGCCTCCAAAACCGGAAAACACCGGCCGCACATCCAGGCGCGCATTTTACAGCACCAATTTGCGGCCTACCTGCGCCTGCCAAGTTCAATTATAAACACTTCAAAATCCCTGCCAATGCCAGTGCTCGGTTGCGCCAAACAAATCCTATTTTAGCCGTAACCGTTCACGAAGGGGCGACTGCAGCAGGCTGGAAGCCTGCACCACAAGGGATTACCACCCTTTGGGCTATGTTAAAACCGCGGTAATTCTGGCCCGTCGACATGACCGTGAACGGTTACTTTTAGCCGTATGGACCTGATCCGCGCGTAAACACTGGCCATCTTGCCCCCGCCACAAAATATGCCCCCATTTTACACATCAGGCCACGAACAGTTATGTATTTAAGAGGCGGCGACATCCACAAAAGCCCGAAACAATTCCGGGTGCGGCGGATCAGCCAAAGCTTCGGGGTGCCATTGCACACCGAGCCAGAATTTCAGGCTGTCATCTTCAATGGCCTCCACAAGTCCGTCAGGACTCATTGCGCTGGCCGACAATCCGGTGCCCAGGCGATCAATGGCCTGGCGATGGCGGCTGTTTACCTGGACTTCATCGCGGTTCAAAATAACGTGCAAGCGTGACTGTGGAGCAATGGCCACGGCGTGCCAGGCATTTTTATCCGCAGTATTATTGGGATTAGCGGCATGTGCCAAAATCATAGAACGTGACACATCAGGAATATACTGATGCAGCGATCCGCCGCGTTGCACATTCATGGCCTGACAGCCAAAGCAGATTCCCAGTGCCGGAATATTGCGTTGCGCGGCCAGAGCCAGCATGACCAGGTCAAAGTCCTGCCGCAATGAATCCACGAGGCGTGTCCGGCTGTGAGGAGGCTGACCATACAGAGCCGGGTTCAGGTCTGCGCCTCCGGGAATCAACAATCCATCAATAGTGTTAATATATGCCTCGCGCAGGTCCGGATCGGTGGTATGATGCAGCAGCATTGGAAGGCCACCAGCTTTTTCGACAGCCAATGCATAAGTTGAGGGCAGTTCATAAACTCGTTGCTGTTGCCCAGGCGTTTGCGTATCAAGCGATATACCAATAACAGGCCGTCGGGCCATCCTTTTCTCCATCGTACCAGCGTCCGGACATAAAGCATTCCATGGCGTGCTGGTTTAGTGTTTATTGCGGTGCCACAGCAACAAGGCCACAACCATAACCTGCAGGATCAAACCTCCGCCCAACCATTCCAGGGCGGTAAGCTGATCTAAAATTCGATAATTCCACCAGTAAGGATCGCGGGCAGTGGCCACAATGTGGATTGCGGACAGGCCATCCCATGCCCCCACGGCCAGAGCTAATACCACCACCGCCTGCAACATGGTCGCCAACAACAGGGAAAGCGAAAATTCAGCCATATCGTTGTTTCTGTGGGTACTGCGCAACTGCTGAAGAATATCCTCCAGAACCGGCTTGATGGGTTCCGACGCCGGACCGGTTATTTTCCCCGCGACAGCGGCGGCCAGCGTCTCGACGTCGGGCAATGGCTTATCGGCTAATGCGTTACTTAAAGTCTTGGTGGCGTCATCCGGAGAAGGAGTTGGAACTTCATTGGCCGCCAGGGGTATGGGGGTGGGATCACGATTCGGACTGTTACCTTCCCGGACAATAATGCGCGCCGCATCGGCCAGCGTGCGCACAATAAAATTCGGCGTAATGGCGGGGATATTTTCATTACTCTCCATCTGCTTTTCCGGATCAGAAAGCAGAATGGTCCGGCATCCCACTGCGGCGCCGGCGGCCACATCACGCGGTTGATCGCCGATCATCCAGCATTGAGCGATATCCAGACTGAAATCCTCGCATGCAGCTTTGAGCATTCCAGGTTTGGGTTTGCGCCATTCATGATCCAGTTTATATTCGGGTACCACGGCATCCGGATGATAAGGACAGTAATAACTGGCGTCGATGTGCGCGCCAGCCTGTTCCTTGAGTTGACGGATCATTTCCTCATTGACTGATTCCACCGCCGCTTCGTCAAATAGGCCCCGGGCCACACCGCTTTGATTGCTGACTACAATAATGCGGTAACCCAGGCGCCGCAGCGAGGCAATCGACGCTGCCGCTCCGGGCAGCAGTTTCACCTTGGAAGGATCACCGAGGTGATCATCATTGGCGATGATGGTATTATCACGATCCAGAAATACTGCGCGTTGAGCCATCTTATTTTCCTGCCTTTAGTATGGACCAGCGTACCTGGCGGTACACAGTCCTTTCATGAACCTTCTTTGGATGCATCCCCGTTATTAACCATGGGTTCGCATTTTTTCCACAATACGGCTGGTGGATCGTCCGGCTAAAAATGGCGCCAGTACCACCTGGCCGCCGGCCGCCTCAACACATTCCCGGCCCACCACAGGTTTATCCTGATAGTCCGCACCTTTCACCAATATCGCCGGAGTGATGGCGGCAATCAACTCCAGCGGCGTATCAGCCTCAAAGGCAATCACATAGCTGACCGATTCCAGAGCCGCCAGGATGGCCATACGATCTTCCAGCGTATTGATCGGGCGATCAGCCCCTTTCAACCGCCGCACCGAAGCATCCGAATTCACCCCCACCACCAGCAGATCCCCCTGGGTGCGGGCAAAGTTCAGATATCGCACATGGCCGGCGTGTAAAATATCGAATACGCCATTGGTGAATACTATTTTTTGCTCTCGATGGTGTGAGTGCAGGCGTTCCAGCAGGCGCGGCAGGGACACAATTTTTCGCGTTCCACCGGAGTCCAACTGTTGTAACTCCTCAATAATTTCAGAGCGGGGGATCGGCACACAGCCAAATTTTTCCACCTCCAGACCGCCGACGATATTGCCCAGGTCCATGGCCACGCTCCAAGAAGTGCCATTGGCCCGGGCCATGGCCAACATGGCCAGCACCATATCACCGGCGCCCGTAACATCATAAACATGGCGCGGCCGGGTAACATGTAACATTCCGGGTTGACCGCGTTCCAGACGATACATGCCATGGCGATCCAGGGTCAGAACGCAGATTTCCAAATTCAGCTGTTCCAGGAGCTGGGCCGCCAATTGCGGCGCCTCCTGGTGAACGTTATCCATGCGTATGGCGGTGGCCAATTCGGCTTCCGTGCGGTTGGGGGTAATGGCGGTGGCGCCATAATAGCGTTGATAATCTTTTATGGCGGCGGGGTCCACCAGAACATCGCGACCGGCGGCACGGGCTATAGAAATAATTTTTTGGCACAAGGCTTCGGAAAACAGGCCTTTGTTGTAATCTTCCAGGCAGACCAGATGGCAGGAGGCCATTTCCGCTTCCAGCACTGCCAGCAACCGCTTTTCCGCCTCATTATCAACTGGTTCGAGTGTTTCATGATCCAACCGCAGCATCTGCTGCTGGTGCCGATGCTGGGCCAGCCCGATGAAACGTGTTTTGGTGGAAGTGGGACGCTGGGGTAAAGTGATGATCGAGGTGGTGTCCACATGGGCTTGCGTAAGCAAATCCTGTAAGGATCGGCCGGATGGATCATCGCCGCAAACACCGGTCAGCACGGGCCGTGCGCCCATGGCTGCCAGAAAAACCGCTACATTGGCGGCGCCGCCGACCCGCGTATGGCGATAGCGTTCACGTACCACGGGCACCGGTGCTTCCGGGCTTAAACGCTCCGCATCACCATAGACATACTGATCCAGAATCAGATCCCCGATTACCAGTATGCGCGGCGAGCCAAAGGCTTCCACCGCCGAAAGTAATTCACCCGAAGTATGAATCATAGTACCACCACTTTACTTTTTGGAGGCTAAATCAGCCAGTGACCGCCGCCATAATTCCCCCGCCGCACCGGTAATTTGCGCGGCGATGCGAACATGCCACAAAGGCACCGGAGGCTGAAAACCACGCAACTTTACCCAATCCTTGGCGGTAGTTACCCACGCTATAGGATGCCGTTGTGCGGTAAGCTTGTACATTTCCAGAAAATCCAGTTCCGGCATATAGCGATGATGATCATCAAACCAGCAGCCCGCCGACACGTGCATTCCCAGCTCTGAAAGTGTGTGGACAAAACCGTCCGGATTGGCGATACCGGCAAAAGCCAGCACCGTGCCATCCGTGGCCTGTACCGCAGCGCCGTTTTGATCATATACGCCCACCACCTCTGTAACCTGTTTGTAAATACATCGCGGGTTGACCCATTGCGTCAGCAAGCCGGCGGCCAGATCCGTAAGTTCGGAAGAAACCTGTTCGCAGCGGGTAAGAATGATCTGGTCGGCGCGAGCAAGTGATGCCGGTGTCTCGCGCCAGGTCCCACGTGGCAACAGGCCCGGTATGCCCAAAGGGCTGGTGGCATCCATTAATACAATATTCAAATCCCGCGCCAGCCGCCGATGCTGAAATCCGTCATCCAAAATCAGCACATTGGCCTGATACCGTCGGATCGCTTCTTTTCCCCCGGCAACACGATCGGGATTGACCACCACAGGAATGCCGGGACATTCCTGTTCCATCACCATGACTTCATCGGAACGTTCACCCGTTTTGGCTCCGTAACCACGCGTAAGAATCGCCGGTTTCAGGCCCGCCGCAGCGAGGCTATTGGCGATCATGATCACGGTGGGGGTTTTTCCGGTGCCACCGGTGGTGACATTGCCAACAGAAATCACAGGTACCGGCAGGCGCGTTATGCGCTTCCAGCCGCGGTCGTACGCGACATTCCGCCAATACATGACTTGGCCGTACATCATCGCCACGACCGACAAAAGCCAACGCAGCACCGCCGGAATCACACCGGCGGCTTCACCGGTAATTACACGGTTGTACCATTGCTGCATGTCAGTACGCCCCGCATTAGCCTAGACCACAAGATTAATCATGCGGCCTTTAATGTAGATTTTCTTCTTAACCGTCCGTTGCGCCAACCGGACCGCCACCAGCGGATCCGCTACGGCCAATTCCAGGACCCGCGCTTCCGGACAATCTGCCGGTACGCGGACGCGCCCGGCCAGTTTACCGTTAATCTGTACGGGAATTTCGAGTTGCTCATCTACGCACAGAGCTTCATCAAATCTAGGCCATGGCAACATGGTAATGGACCTGGCAGCATCAACCCCGGCGAGTTGATGATACAATTCTTCGGCAATATGCGGGGCAAAGGGTTCGAGTATCCGCACAATATGCAGTGCGGATTCCATCGGCACAAACGTAAGTTTAGCCAGCGCATTATTAAATTCCATCATCGCACTTATGGCGGTGTTAAAAGCCAGCCGCTCAATATCCTCGGTGACTTTACGAATGACCCGGTGCGTGGGGCGGAGAATCGCCGTAGCATCGCGCGCGGCGGCTGCGGATTCAGTCGCATTAAGCTCCCGCCCGCCGCAGGTCCATGTTCCCGCGGTTGTTTGCCGCACCACGCGGCAAACTCCTTCCTCACCGCCCAGCAGGTTTCTCCACAGGCGTTGTAAAAAACGATAAACGCCTTCTACCCCAGCTGTGCTCCATGGTTTTACCTGTTCCAGCGGCCCCATGAACATTTCAAAAAGACGCAGGGAATCAGCGCCATATTCCGCAATGACATCATCGGGGTTTACTACATTACCGCGCGATTTGCTCATTTTGAAGGAACGGGCATCAAGTTCAATGTTGGGATCCGCTTTCAGCACAAACACATTACCGCGTTTTTCCACCGCCGCCGGATCGCACGCCCTGCCAATCACCAAAGACCCAGTGCTTTTATGACGGCTGATAATTTCCGACCGGCCATCGCGGCCGACGCGGGTGGAAAATTCCGGCTCAATTTCCGCGGCGGACACCTGTCGACCATCCTCCGCGGTAAAGACGGTATATTCCGCCTCGCCGAGTATCAGCCCCTGGTTAACCAGCTTGCGGAAAGGCTCTGGAGAGCCAACCAGCCCGCGATCATACAGCACCTTGTGCCAAAACCGTGAATATAACAAATGCAGCACGGCATGTTCCACCCCGCCAACATATAAGTCCACTCCGCCGGCCATCCAGTATTTCTCTTTATCCGCGGCGCAGAAGCATTGCTGATTATGAGTATCTATATAACGCAGGTAGTACCAGCATGATCCGGCCCATTGGGGCATGGTATTAACTTCCCGCCGCACACAGACCGCTCCGGGCGTGCCGGGAGGCACCACACGGGCACGCGAATGCCCTGAAGCGCCTTCCAATACGACCTGCACCTGGTGCCAGGACGTAGCCTTGGATAAGGGCGGTTCCAGAGTACCGGTGGGTTTGAAATCTGTAACTTCCGGCAGCAGCAACGGCAGTTGTGAATCCGCCAGCGGTACGGTCGTACCATCTTCCAGATGGACAATGGGAAAAGGCTCGCCCCAATAACGCTGGCGGGAAAACAGCCAATCACGGATTTTATAATTTATCTGCCGGGTGCCCAGAGACTTTTGCTCCAGCAGTGCGCACATTCTGGCTTTCGCCGCTGCGGTTGCCAGACCGTTAATTTCCGGTGAATTCACTGCGAACCCCGGACTTTCCAGCGGCAGATATCCAGCTTCCAATTGCGTGGCCGCCGCGCTGACCACGCGTCGAATGGGCAAGTTCATACTGCGGGCAAAATCAAAATCGCGTTGATCATGCGCCGGCACCGCCATAATGGCGCCGGTACCGTAACCCATTAACACATAATCGGAAATAAATATCGGAAGGTGTTCCTGGTTGACTGGATTAACCGCATAAGCGCCGGTAAAAGCCCCGGTCTTGGAGGTATCTTCCTGTCGCTGCCGCTCGGAACGGGCGGCGGCTGTTTTTTGATAAGATTCCACTGCTTCCCGTGGCGAAACTTTATCGCCGCGCCAGCACGCCGGAATGTTCGTTGGCCAGATTGCGGGAACAATACAATGCGGGGAATTCAAGGCTACCAGTGGATGTTCCGGCGCCAAAACAATATACGTGGCTCCATAAAGCGTATCGGGTCGCGTGGTAAAAACAGTCACTACATCGTCGCGCTGAGCAATATCAAACCGTACCAGCGCCCCCTCGGAGCGGCCAATCCAGTTGCGTTGCATCATTTTCAGCGATTCCGGCCATTCCAGAGAATCCAGGCCATCCAGCAACCTCTGTGCATAGTCCGTTATGCGTAACATCCATTGCCGCATGGGCCGGCGCTCCACCGGAAATCCCCCGACTTCACTTTTCCCGTCAATGACTTCCTCATTGGCCAGCACCGTACCCAGCGCCGAGCACCAGTTGACCGGGGCTTCAATTTGATAGGCCAGGCGATACTGCTCCAGCACCCTACGCTGCTGGGAGGCATCGAGCTGAATCCAGCTTTTTTCCCCGGCCGACTCCGGCAGCGGGCGTATCCCGGATTCGAATTCCGCCACCAGTTCCGTAATCGGACGTCCCTGTTGCCGCTGAACATCAAACCAGGTGTCATACAATTGCAGGAATATCCATTGCGTCCAGCGGTAATATTCCGGGTCGGTGGTATTGACCTCACGCTGCCAATCATAAGAAAACCCGATAGCCTGAAGTTGGGCGCGAAAGCGGTCAATATTTTTACGCGTGATCACTGCTGGATGGGTATCGGTTTTGATGGCATATTGTTCCGCGGGCAGACCAAAGGCATCCCAGCCCATGGGGTGCAGGACATTAAATCCCGCCGCCCGCTTGTAGCGTGCCACGATATCGGTAGCGGTATATCCTTCCGGATGGCCGACATGCAGCCCTTCCCCGGAAGGATAGGGAAACATATCCAGTACATAAAATTTCGGTTTGGAAACGTCAATGTCCGATGTGAATATCCGGTGGTCCCGCCACATCTGTTGCCATTTTTTTTCGCAATCGCCCGGTTGATAACCCGCCATGAGTTCCTGTCTCCAATCAATATAAGCGTGGCCATCATTTTGTATCACCACGCCGCAGCTCGCCGCTTATCGTTTCCTTTCCAGCTTGGCCGTAAACCCGATGGGCACAATTCGGCCTCCCGAAACCCTTGCCGCGCCCCGCGTATATGTGGACAAAGGATACGAAAGGTAACGCCGGGCCACAAGTAAACGGCCTGTTGCTCTATTACGTCTATAACGTAACAGAGTAGCCGTTCATGTGGCCATAACCATGAATAATAAACAATGAATAATGAGTAATGAGTAATGAGTAATGAGTCGACTATGGGAGTTAGAATTTATTAAGAGTTAGGACGGGGGAGGAAGGTGCATAGAGGTAGGAAAGTCCGCTTTTATTGCGGACTCCCCTCCCTCCGAACCGGACGTGCGGATTTACCGCATCCGGCTCTCCGGTTAATGGGCCCCCTTCAGGGACTGACACGCGAGTTGATGGGCCTTGGTCAGGGAATACAGGCCTAACTCGCTGAAATAGACGTTTGTCGCCTCCTTTCACACCTTGTTCAAAGGCGGTCAGCATGCGATCCGTCCAGACACTGGTTTCCACCCAAC
>JAJZKY010000665.1 GCA_021803885.1 Planctomycetota bacterium | reverse complement strand
CGGCCGCCGGTGATTGGGATGAGGTTTAAGATTCATACATTCATCCAACATACCCGGTTATGGCGGGCGCGCCAAGTCCGTTGGGACCCCGTTGGAGACCGAATATAATTCTTTTTATAATCGTTCACGGATAAATTTATATATCATATCCCCAGGGCCGGGTGGAAAAGAAAAATAAATTCAGCGGTAGGCAAGGGGCAGGCAGGTATCAGGTATCGGATGGTGCGCCAGGCTGGTACGAAACAAGCTGACGAGACCATACACAAAGCCGGCCAGGTTGTGGCGGGTGGGACACCGCGGCGGAATAATAAGGTGATCTTCGCCTATAATCCCGTGTCCATGGAGTTTCGCATGATCGACGGCGTGGACGTGGCGATTGTCGGCGGCGGACCGGCGGGTTCCACCGTTGCCGCCTTGCTGGCCCAGGCGGGGTTGCAAGTCGCTTTGGCCGAGCAAAAGCCGTTTCCCCGCCAGAAAGTCTGCGGTGAGTTTATCTCCAATGGCGCCCGGCCGGTTTTGGAACGGCTGGGATTGCTGGCGGAATTTGATTCACTGGCCGGCCCTCCATTGCGGCGCGTGCGGGTGCTGACCCAGACCGGCCAGAGTATCGAAGCGCCCTTTCCATCCGATATTGCCGGGGCTTTTCCGCGGGCGATTTCCCGCGATCTTTTTGATCAACTTCTGATTGCCCGCGCGCGGGAGTGGGGCGCCCACATTCTTCAACCCTGTCATGTCACTGCCATCGCCGGTTCCACCGGCGCCGGGTTTCTTGTGCGAACCGGCGGCGGCGATATTCGCTCTCGTTGCGTGGTCGTTGCGCACGGTATGCCCGCAAGCCCCGCGGTGGCGGGTCGCCTTGCTCCCACCGGCGCGGACAACGGTTTTGTCTGCTTCAAGACTCATTTCACCGGCTGCAACCTGCCGAACGATCTGATCGCCATCGCCGGAGTTCGCGACCTTTACGCCGGCCTGGCGCCTACCAGCTCCGGTCCCGATAGCTATCGGGATCGTACGCATCCGCCGGCCGCAATTGATTGCCGGCGGTACAATCTCGCTTTTGTCGCGCGGCGGCGTCTTCTGGCGCATTACCCCGACGCCGATTCCCTGCTGGCCTATCTATTCCGGCGCAATGCACCGTTGCTTGGCATGATTCGCCACGCCCGGCGGATTGATCGCTGGCATGCTTGCGGGCCGCTGGTTCCGGGCGTGCGTCGCATTTTTTCCGACGGCTGTTTTTTCACCGGCAATGCCGCCGGCGAGGTTCACGCGCTCATTGGAGAAGGGATCACACTCGCCCTGCGCTCCGCCCGGCTGCTTTCCGATAAGCTTGTCCACGGCTTGCGGGCCGGGGAGGGGTTCGAGGATATTGGCCTCGCCTATGAAGCGGCCTGGCGGTGTGAATTTTACCGGCGTTGGCGCGCCGGCAATCTCTTTTCGGAGTTGCTGATGCGCCCGCTTCTGGGCGAAGTTGCCGCCGCTGTCTTGGAGGCCTTTCCTGAACTGATGACCCTCGCGGTGCATTATTCCGGTAAAACACCCGCGGCGCCTGACCGATTCGGTGGAGTATCGAATTGCCGCACTCCCGGAAATGATTAAGAACCTATGCTTTTGAGATAGTTTCCAACACCGGCTAAAATAATACCGTTGCGACGGTACGGGGCGCGCTGGACCGGCACCGCGGACGCAAAGCGCCGGCGTCCCGGCGTGGCGCGCCGGGGTTGGGCGTGGATCTGTTTTACCCCGGCGCCGCCCGGATCGCGGCGCGCCGGCGGGCGGATGCGCCGATAGGAAAGGACCCTATGGATGATTCTTTGGCCGGGCATCTATTGATCGCCACGCCCGCCTTGAACGATCCGAATTTTTTCCGGACGGTGGTTTTGCTTCTTCAACACGATGGCGAAGGGGCCATGGGCGTGGTGATCAACCGGCCCCTGTCGAAAACGATCGGCGAGGCGTGGAAGCAGATCAGTGCAAAGCCATACAAGAATCCATCGCCCTTATTCGACGGGGGGCCTTGTCCGAGCCCCCTGATTGTTCTGCACGTGCGGGAGAATCAGGCCGACGGGCAAGCCCTGCCCGGACTATACTTCACTATGTCCAGCGTCGCGGTGACGGCCCTGGTGGAAAACGAAGCGACGCCGATAAAATTCTTCGTCGGAAACGCCGGTTGGTCGCCCGGCCAACTGGAAAAGGAAATCGACCAGGGGGCCTGGCTGATCGCGCCGGCGACGCCGGAACTGGTTTTTCGCAGCGATGAGAGCCAATGGCTTGATTTAACCCGCGCCGTCGCCCGCGCCAGAACCGTGCCGGATCTGAATCCGAAAATCATTCCTCCCGACCCGAGCGTGAATTGATACAGATGAAGATATGATAAACGATCGCGGCTATATTCAGACCGAACAGCAAAACCCCGATTCGCAGGGGTTGGATCGCCTGGCCATCGTGGACGCGGTGCGGCTGATGAACCGGGAAGACAAGAAGGCCGTGGAGGCCGTGGGCCGCCAGGCCGAGGCGATTGCCCAGGCGGTGCGAATGGCGGCGGATGCTTTCTCCGCCGGCGGCCGGCTGATTTACGTGGGCGCCGGCGCCAGCGGACGCCTTGGCGTTCTGGATGCGGCGGAATGCCCACCGACATTTTCAACCGATCCGGCCATGGTGGTGGGCGTCATCGCGGGCGGCGCCGCGGCGTTGCAGCGCCCCGTGGAACATGCGGAGGACGATCCGGGCGCCGGCGCCGCGGCGATGCGGGAGCGGCACGTCGCCGCGGCGGATGTAGTGGTGGGCATTGCCGCGGGCGGCACCACGCCTTTTGTGCACGGAGCGGTGGATGAAGCCCGTCGCCTTGGGGCCAAGACCATTTTCCTCACCTGCACCGCCCGGGAACACATTCGTGTCCCGGCGGAGTTGTTCATCTGCCTGCCCACCGGGCCGGAAGTGATCGCCGGCTCCACGCGGCTCAAGGCCGGCACCGCCACCAAGACGGTTCTCAACATCATCAGCACCCTGGCGATGGTGCAGATCGGCAAGGTGTATGGAAACGTGATGGTCGATCTGGATGCGAAAACAAGCGACAAGCTGGTGGATCGGGCGGCGCGAATCCTCATGCAACTGACCGGATTGGCGCGTGCGGAGGCGCTGTATCTGCTCACGCGGGCGGAGGGCAAGGTGAAGCGGGCGGTGGTCATGCACCGCCGCCGCTGCCGGCCGGAAGAAGCCGACGCACTGTTGGCCGGGGCCGGCGGCAGACTGCGGGATATTATCGAATAAAGGCCGGGCGCGACGATCCTGTCTCGCCGGCCAGCGGGGTTGGTTACTCCCAGAAAAACAGCGAACCGCCATCGAAATAGTTGCAATGCAAATTGGCCGGGCCTTTCCACTGCACCGAGCCGTCGTTGTAGAGAATGTTCGCGCCCCGCACGCCGTTTTGGCCGACATGGTTCGACAGGGGCACGATTCCCGGCTCACCTATGTTATTGGGCTGGAATAACCAAGACTGCGGCGGGGGCTGTGAATTGCTCACCGTAACATCACTGCCCAGAATGGACTCC
>JAJZKY010000664.1 GCA_021803885.1 Planctomycetota bacterium | reverse complement strand
CTGGCCGATTACGGCTGGCAAGCTATTTATTATCAACAAGTTATGGTGGTGACAAATGAATTTTCCGGGCTGGAAAAAAACGGCGCAAACACAGTTTATTCAGGCGCGCATCAGGCGGTTTTTTCCACTACGAGCCCAGCGCCTGCCGCACGGCATGGACGATCAATTGCCGGCCCACGGCGGAGATGGAATCGGTCAGGGGAATATCCTTGGGGCAGATATTCACGCAGTTCTGGGCAAAGCCGCATTCCTGATGGCCGCCCGGACCGGAGATCGCATCCAGCCGTTCGCCGGCATGCAGCTTGCCGGTGGGGTGCATCTTGAACAGCCGCACCTGGGAAAGCACCGCCGCGCCGACGAAGCCGGTTTTATCGTTATATTGCGGGCAGACTTCCAGGCAGTTGCCGCATGAGATGCAGCGCGATAAAGGATACGCGGTTTCCTGATCCGCCGCCGACTCGCGCGGCCCCGGCCCCAGATCGTAGCTGCCGTCAATCGGAATCCAGGCCTTCACCCGCTTCAGGTCGTTGAACAGCCGCTGGCGGTTGACCACCAAGTCGCGCACCACGGGAAAGTGGCTCAATGGCTCAATCGTAATCGGCTGCTCCAGCCGGTCTATTAAAGCGGAGCAGGCCTGCCGCGGCCGGCCGTTGATGACCATGGCGCAGGCGCCGCAGACTTCTTCCAGGCAATTGGCTTCGTAGCTGACCGAAGTGGTGGGTCGGCCTTCGGCATTGCGCGGCTGGGCGGCAATATCCATGAGCGCCACGATGACGTTCATGCCCGGCCGGTAGGCGACGTTAAAGTCTTCCCATTGCGGCGCGGCCTGGGGTCCGCTTTGGCGCTTGATGCGCAGCCGAACAATTTTGCCTTCCGCCATGGTTCTCCTTCAGTATTTGCGTGCCCGCAAGGGGATCTGCGATGTGTCCACGGCCTGGTAGCTGAGCCGCGGCGCGGCCGCCGCTTCATCCCACTGCGCCAATGTTGTTTTGAGCCAGCGCTCGTCGTTGCGTTCGGGAAACTCCGGCTTGTAATGCGCGCCGCGCGACTCATCCCGCGCCAGCGCGCCCTGGACCATGACCCGGGCCAGTTGCAGCATGTTGTAGAGCTGGCGGGTGAAGAAAAACGTCTGGTTGGTCCAGCGCGTGGTGTCGCTCAGCCGGATGCGCTGATAGCGGCCCAGCAGATCTTCGATTTGCCGGTCCGCCAGCCGCAGCTTGTCGTTGTGACGCACCACGGTGCAGTGTTCTGTCATCAGCCGGCCCAGCTCCCGCCAGATGGTGAAGGGGTTTTCCTCGCCGGCCGCGGCATACAGCCGATCGTTGATGGCCTGCTGGCGGCGCAGCTCCTGATCGAAAATATGCGAGCCGGCATCGGTGCGGTTATTGCGGGCGTATTCCAGAGCCGCCGGGCCGGCGAGAAAGCCGCCAAAAATGCAGGAAACCAGCGAATTGGCGCCCAGCCGGTTCGCCCCGTGATATTGGTATTCGCATTCGCCGGCGGCGAACAGTCCGGGCAGGTTGGTCATCTGCCGTTCGTTATCCACCCATAACCCGCCCATGGTGTAATGCATGCCGGGAAAAACCTTCATCGGCACCTTATGGGGATCGTCGCCCACGAACTTTTCATAAATTTCCAGAATGCCGCCGAGCTTGGCGTCGAGCACATGCGGATCCAGGTGGGTTACGTCCAGAAAAACCGCGGGCTGGCCGTCAATTCCCAGCCCCAGCTCAAAGACCACTTTGTGAATGGCCCGGGTGGCAACGTCGCGCGGCACCAGGTTGCCGTATTTGGGGTACCACTCTTCCAGGAAATACCACGGCTTGCCGTCTTTATAGACCCAGACCCGGCCGCCTTCGCCGCGCGCCGACTCCGACATCAGCCGCAGCTTGTCTTCCCCCGGAATGGCGGTCGGATGCACCTGTATGAACTCGCCGTTGGCATACCAGGCGCCCTGCTGGTAGAGGGCCGACTGCGCGCTGCCGGTGCAGACAATGGAATTGGTGCTCTTGCCGAAAATGGCGCCCACGCCGCCGGTGGCGATGATTACGGCATCGGCGGGGAAGGTGCGCACCTGCATGCCGTGCAGATCCTGGGCGCAGATGCCGTGGCAGCGGCCCTGTTCATCGAGCACCGCCGAGAGAAACTCCCAATGCTCGAATTTGCGGATTTTCCCTTCCGCCTCCAGACGCCGCACCTGCTCATCGAGCGCGTACAAGAGCTGCTGTCCGGTGGTGGCGCCGGCAAAAGCGGTGCGGTGGTAGAGCGTGCCGCCGAAGCGGCGGAAATCGAGCAGCCCCTCCGGCGTGCGGTTGAACTGCACTCCCATGCGGTCGAGCAGATCAATAATCGCGGGCGCGGCCTCGCACATTCGCTTGACCAGCCCCTGGTTGGCGAGAAAATCGCCGCCGTAGATGGTGTCGTCAAAATGCTTCCAGGCCGAGTCGCCCTCGCCTTTGAGATTTTTGGCCGCGTTGATGCCGCCCTGCGCGCAGACCGAATGCGAGCGCTTCACCGGCACCAGGGAGAACAGCTCAACCTGCGCGCCCTGTTCAGCCGCTTTGAGGGCCGCCGCCAGGCCGGCCAGGCCGCCGCCGACGATGATGATGTTGGGATTCGTATCTGCCATGGGTCAGCGCACCGGATAAATTAAAATGCCGCGAAACGCCAGGGCGGAGGCGATGCCGGCATAGGCCAGAAAAACTCCAAAAATCAGGCACGCCCAGCCCCAGCGCTGGCGCGCCCGGGCGGTGACCGTGATTCCCCATTTGGCCGCGAACAGAAACAGGCCGTAGGCGAAGTGATAGCAGACGCAGGTGATCCCGATCAAAAACCAGGCCAGAATCCAGCCGTGCGCCAACTGCGCCTGCATTTTGGCAAACGCCAGCTCGGGATGATCGGGCACGCTGATGCCGCTGAAGCGCGCCGTCCAGGTATGCCAGAGAATAAAGGCCAGCACGATCACGCCGCTGATCCGCTGCCATACATAAGCCCAATTTCCCAGCAGCGGCATGCGGCGCGCGTTGGGCGTGCTCTCGCTCGCGATCCACAGTCCGTAGAGGCCATGGAAAAGCAGCGGGATATAGATGAATGCAATTTCCAGCACCAGCACAAACGGCAGGGAATTGAGAAATTTCACCTGCGCGCCGTAGGCGTGGGCGGGATGGCGGCTGAGCACGGCGGCATTGGAGGCGAAGTGTTCAATTAAAAATGCCCCCAGTGGAATGATCCCGCTGAGTGAATGCAGCCTGCGCAATAAAAACGAGCTCCGGGAAGGGGTGGTGGAACTGGATTCCGGGGCCGGAAGTTCGTGGGTGGCAGTAGCCATAGGGCGCCGTGCGGACTTTCGCAACCATGCGGCCCATGAGTCATAATGTGCTTGGGCCGAAAGATCATTATTCGGCTCGCGCCTGCCGGCTGTCAATCTATATACGCACAGTTGCGGGCGCATAGCCGCGTGATACAGATCATGAACATCATCGTCAACGGCGAACCCCGCACGGTGCCTGACGGCATGACCCTGGCCGAACTGCTGCAACATTTACAGCTT
>JAJZKY010000663.1 GCA_021803885.1 Planctomycetota bacterium | reverse complement strand
GGCGGTAGCATTACCTCGTTCGAGAGCCACCGCAGAGCCTACCAACCATAAATGATCGTGATTGCGGCAACATTTCTGCGCAGTTTAGCGGTGAGGCTACTTCAAACGTCATGTCGTCGTGCTGAAACTTCTTCGTATTGCGCATCCGTAACATCTTGTTATCTCGGCAAGAAGTACTCCGAACATGCAACTCCATTCTCGCAACGCGCAGGCCGGGGTTGCAACCAATTTATAAACATCTTCTTGGTGTCTTTGAGACTTCGTGTTTAAACCCATCCCCCGACTTGCGGCACGCTACGGCACTTGCGCAAGAGCGGCGAGTACTTCTTCGTGGTGGCCATCCACTTTAACTTTTTCAAAAATGCGCGCGATTTTTCCGGCGCCGTCTATGATGAAGGTGGTACGTTCAATACCCATGTATTTGCGGCCATACATTGATTTTTCCTTCCATACGCCATAGGCCTCGGCTGTGTGATGGTCGTGATCGGCCAGCAGCGTAAAGGGAAGGTTGTATTTAGCCTGAAACTTTTCGTGGCTTTTAACATCGTCCGGGCTTACACCGAGCACCACAGCGCCGGCCTTTTCAAGTGCGGAAATGCCATCGCGAAAATTGCAGGCCTCTTTGGTGCATCCGGGCGTATCGTCCTTGGGATAAAAATACAGTACAACTTTTTTGCCTCGCAAATCTTTGAGCGAAATGATTTGACCACCCGTTGCCGCAAGCGAAAACTCCGGCGCTGCCGCCCCCTGCTTAACTGCCATAAATACTCCTGTAATAAAATCTTTGCCTAAACCACATACAATCGGGCCACGCGGCCTGATTGCTATGCCGCCGAAGCAGCCGGCTGCCCGGCGCGAACAAAAGCGGGCGATGCACCCTGTGCCGCCTGGGCGGCGCGAGCCACATCGCGCGGACCCAAAAGCCGAATGCGGGCCTGTGGCAACAGCGCCTGCAGGGCGCCTTTGGCGTCCTTGGCCAGCGATATCCCCTGCTTAAGCGCAATTTGCACCCGCAGCGGCTCGGTGCCGGCGGAATCCACGACCTCTAGTTTAAGCGGCACAACGGCAGGCCCCTGATGGCTTTTAATAAATTGATCCAATCGCCCCAGCAAATCAGGCTCGATCTCCACACCATGAAGCTGTATCAGCACCTGTTTGGTCAGGCGCTCTATAACCTGCTGCGGGTCATATATTTCGGTAACCCGCAGTGATGGCTCTTCACGTTGACGGTCAATAACGCCCTTAAAAAACAGCACCGTCTCCGGCTTTACCACGTTTTGGTATTTCTCGAACTCGTCGCTGAACAGTACCGCCGGCACGCTGCCAGTGAGGTCTTCTATTGAAAATGACGCCCACGCCCGGCCGGCATTTCGCCCTGTCTTTGCGGTTTTGCGTGCAAATTTTGATACCAGGCCCCCTACAATAGCCTCCCGCCGATTGGGGTCTTGAATGGTCTGGCTGTTGACGGTGGCATAACCTTCAAGCAGTTCTTCATAATCGCGCAGCGGATGACTGCTGACGTAAAAGCCCATGTAGGCTTTTTCAAAACTCATCTTTTCGCGCGGCGTAAAGTCGGCAATTTTGGGCAGTGCCGAGGGCGCCGTCGTCGTCGCAGATGCCGAATCGCCTCCGCCAAACAGCGATTCCTGCCCCGACTTGCGGGCATCCAACGCCTTGGCTCCCGCCTGCATGGCGCTTTCAAGCGCGGCCATGGCGGCGGCACGGTTGTCGTGTACCGAATCAAAGGCGCCCGATTTAATGAGCGCTTCCATCACACCCTTATTCACCGGGCGCATGTCTACACGCTCACAAAAGTCGAAAATATTGCGAAACCGCTCCCGCTGGCCTGTTTTGGCGTTAACCCGCCCGGCCACAATTGCCTCCACAGCCTTGGAACCGACGCCCTTAACCGCACCCAAGCCAAACCGAATGGTGCCATCAACCACGGCAAAATCTGATTCGCTTAAGTTGATGTCGGGCGGCAGTATCGCGATACCGGTAGTTCCATCGGGCCGCAGCAGGCTGCGGCATTCATCAAGATAGTCGGCGGTTTTGTCGGCATCCACCATTTCAAAAGTTAATAGCGCCGCCATAAACTCCAGCGGGAAGTATGTTTTTAAGTAGGCCGTCTGAAATGCCACTAAGGCATAGCGGGTGGAGTGGCTCTTGTTAAAGCCATATTTGCCGAACTCTTCAATTAAGCCGAACAATTCGGCCGCCCGGTCGGCGGCAACGCCGTTAGCCGCAGCGCCATCCAAAAAGTTTTTACGTTCCGCAGAAATCGTCTCCATGTTCTTTTTGCTGATGGCTTTGATAAGCTTATATGCGCGGGCCAGCGGAATATTGCCCAACTGGTTGCAGATGCGCATCACCTGTTCCTGGTACACCATGATGCCATAGGTCTCCTCCAGGATTTTGTCCATAATAGGGTGCTGCTTGGGCGTGGGGGCTTTGCCATGCTTGCGGTCGCAGTACGCGGGTATCAGTTCCATGGGGCCGGGCCGAAACAGCGCGTTGGCGGCAATAAGGTCTTCAATGCGGTCGGGCTTCATTTTGATCAGCAGCTCGCGCATCCCCGGCGATTCAAACTGAAACACGCCGCGGGTTTGCCCCTTCTGAAATATCTGCCGGTACACACGCTGATCCGTCAGGTCTATATGTTCAATATCCAGGCGACCGGGGCGACCGGCCTCGTTGGGATGCACGCCGGCAGCCTTGCCGCCGACGGTATCCGCCGGCAGCGGCGGCAGCCCTTTGGGATGGGCCGCTTCTATAAGTTGCAAGGCGCGTTCTACAATGGTGAGCGTGCGCAGACCCAAAAAGTCCATTTTAAGAAGACCCATTTTTTCGCAGGTTGGGCCATCCCATTGGGTCATAATGTCGTTGTCTTTTTTGTACAGCGGCACCACTTCGTCCAGCGGCTTATCGCAGACAATAACCCCCGCCGCGTGCATGCCGGCGTTGCGACATAGGCCCTCCAGCCGTTTGGCTATCTGGAAAAGCCGCAGTACATCGGCGTTTGTGTCGTGCAGACGCTTAAAATCGGCAACGCGCAGGCAATCGTCGAGCGTGGTGCCCACAGCGCTGGGCACCAGTTTGGTAAGTTTGTCCACCTCTGAGAGCGGCATGGCCAAAACGCGGCCGACATCTTTAATGGCCGCTTTGGCGCCCAGCGTAGAAAATGTGATGATCTGCGACACATTGCCGTACTTTTCGCGCACGTACTCAATAACCCTGCCGCGCCCCTCCTGGCAGATGTCAATATCTATATCGGGCATTTCCGACCGGCTTGGGTCCATAAAACGTTCAAACAGCAGGTCGTACCGCAATGGGTCCACATTGCACAACCCCAACACATAACCCACCAGTGTGCCGACGCCCGAGCCTCTGGCTCCCACCGGAATACCGTTTTTGCGGGCATAATTGCAGAAATCCCACACAATTAAAAAATAGCTTGAAAAACCTTTGCTTTGTATAACCTTGAGTTCCTGCTCCAGCCGAGCGCTGATGGTATCGGTCATGCTGCCGTATCGCTCGACAATGCCCGCAAGGCAAAGCTGGCGC
>JAJZKY010000662.1 GCA_021803885.1 Planctomycetota bacterium | reverse complement strand
CGATCTATCTGACAATGGTGCCGGATGTTTTTCAGGTTGGTTATTCCAATGACCTGCTGTCCAATGATCCGTCTCTGGCGGCGGGGCTGCCGGTACGTCATGTCAAATTCATCGTACGCGGCGGGGTGGGACGTGTTTGGCAAAATCCGGCGTTTGGATTTTCCGCCCGGCCCGCATGGCATGATTCCAGCGTGCGGCTGGATGGCAACGTGGCGACTATCCACAACAACGGCGGCAACAGCCGCATGGTTTTTAAGCTTAAGGTGCATCCATTTCATGCGTATCACATCCGGGTGGATATTCACACCCGGCGGTATACCGGACGACCACGTATTGTGGTGCTGGCACGCGGCAACAGGTCTTTGCAATATCAGCGTATGAGCGTGCGGCCCAGCCAGCCATGGCGGCGTTACGATGTGGTTTTTGATTCCCTGGCCTACCACCACGTGAATGTGTACCTGGGCGTGTGGGGGCCGGCCAAAGGCTTGCTGGAGTTGCGTCATTGGCACATTGCCGTGGCGGGACTGGTCAATGTGCTAAGCCGGCCTGGAGCGCCCACGGTAGTGCAGGGCTATAAAGCGGGGATAGATTACCGGCCCATTCAAGATCCGCTGCTTGGAACCACACCGTATGCCGGGCAATACACTCCGTGGCACAAGTGTCCATCCATTCACTTTCTAAAGGCTCTGCCCGACGGCACAGTGGTGCGGGTTTCATGGTATTATCCGCCGATATTTTATGGCGATCAGGTATCCATAGCGCTGGGCTGCCCGCAGACCAGAGCGCTGCTGCGGCAGGAAATACGCCAGGTAACAGCGGCGCTGCATCCGCAGGGTTACATGATGAGTTTTGATGAAATCCGCTGCATGGGATGGGGACAAAATGGATCGCGGCCGCATCCGTCGGCGGGGCAGATGCTTTCCCAAAGCGTGGGCTATTGCACCGGCCTGCTGGGCGCAGCGAAGGGGTATATCTGGTCGGATATGTTTGATCCATACCACAATGCCCACGGGCATTATTACCTGGTCCATGGATCTCTGGCAGGTTCGTGGCGCGGGCTTTCGCGCAAGGTGGTGGTGATGAACTGGAACTTTGGCCGGCGCAATGCTTCGCTGAAGTTTTTTGCCACCCGCGGCTATCGCCAGATTATCGCCGGCTATTACGATTCACCACTGGCTAATCTGCGTTTGTGGATGGAGTCCGCCGCCCGGGTGCACGGCATCATAGGTTACATGTATACCACCTGGCGGGGGGATTACCATAAGCTGCGGGCATTTGCGCAAATGGTGCGTCATTAAGGGCTGTCGGAACTTCCGGTCTGGCGGGCGGTACAATTGATCTTGATGCTACGTGCCGGGTTGGGCAGGTGCGTTATGTTGCGGCCTGGTTTTCCAGGGCTTTGAGCGCTTTGCGCTGAGCCAGGCGGGCCAGCGGGGTCATGCGGTCAATAATAAGTACACCATCGAGATGGTCCGTTTCATGCTGCACAATGCGAGCGGGAAAACCTTCCAACTCCAGCACGATGGGCTGGCCGCTGATATCCAGGCCCTGGATACGCAATTTTACGTAGCGGGTGATTTTACCCCGGATTTCCGGTAAGGACAGACATCCTTCCTCGGCTTCTTCAAAATCTTCCTGTTGATCGAGTACGGGATTGATAATGATGCGGGCATCGGCGGCCTTGCCGGTTTCGGCCATCACAAACAGGCGTAGCGGCAGGCCCACCTGTGGCCCGGCCAGTCCAACGCCTTTGTGCTGCTCCATCAGCTCGATCATGCGCCGGCCAACCTGCTTCAGCCAGTCATCAATTTGTTCCACCGGTTTAGCGCGATGGGTGAGCACCGGTGCCGGCCAGACAACAATTTCCAGATCGTCCGGGTTGGGCCGCAGAGGCGCTATCGGCAGAGCGGCATCCAAAGCGGGCGCGGCGTTTGTACTGTACCGACGGCGTTTTTTTGTTGTTGAGGATTCCCGGCGAGCCATGATCTAATACCCTGTACCTGACGTCTGTCCTTCTTTAATTATATAAAGTTACGCGCAGCTTGTAACCCAGGAGTGGTGATGGCCGCCCTCTGCACTTGAGAAACTTCTGCTTTATCGTACAACTAAGGCCTCATGAGCCGTGGTGACCCACTACGGTGTTGATAGGTGCTTTCATGCGGCGAGGCCTTGCGCAAAGGCCGACAAGAAAAAGGAAAATTATGACTATTCAGGAACAGATGCAATTGCTGCTCAATCGGCTGACGACCACCGGCGGACAGCGCGGCCTGCAATTGGCTGCCTATGTCAATGGTAAGCTGTTGGTCAATGTATCAGCCGGCTCGCTTGATGCCCACAGCGGCCACCGTGTTTCTTCGGACACCTTGTTTCCGGTATTTTCCACCGGTAAGGCCATGCAGGCCACAGTGATTCACCGTTTGGCCCAGCGCGGCCAACTGTCCTATGATCAGCCCATCGCTCAGGTGTGGCCGGAATTTGCCGCCCATGGCAAAGCCGCCATCACCATTGGCCAGGCGTTGTATCACACTGCAGGCATTCCGAACATGCCCACCGGCATAAGCACTTCCGATTTGCACAACTGGGAAACGATGTGCCGGGCGGTGGCGGCATTGACACCAATATGGCCGCCCGGAACACGTATTGAATACCACGCCATTACCAGCGGATGGATTCTTGGAGAGGTGGCTTGTCGCGTAACCGGCAAGCCTTTTGGGCAGTTAATTCGAGAGGAAGTTTGTCAACCGCTGAAAATGGACGACATGTACATGGGCATTCCTGCTACGGTTGAGCCGCGTGTGGCGACGCTGGAAGAACCGGGATGGCAACCGCCGATTGTGGAAAACCCGGCGATTCCCAACTGGCTTTGTCCATTGTCTACGTGGATGAATCAACCGGAAGCCCGCCGCGCATGCGTTCCCGCCAGCAACGCGATTATGTCGGCCCATGCCATAGCCCGGCATTACGCTGGACTGTTGCCCGGCGGTGTGGACGGGGTAGAGTTGCTCCCGCCGAGCCGCGTGGCCATGGTCACTCGGGTGCAGCGCCCACCTTTAGCCCAGGGTGATGATCAGCCGAAAGATTGGGGTCTGGGGTATCGGCTGGGTGGGGGAAATTCCATTTACGGTGCAACCTCAGCCGCCTTTGGTTTTAGCGGTTATGGTGGCTCGGTCGGCTTCGCCGATCCTGCCATTGGATTGGCACTGGGTTTTACCAAAAACTTCTTCGGCGAAAAAGAAAATACTGCCGATATTGTGGTTCGGGAATTACGGACGGCGTTAATATCCGCAGGGACTTCCCGTGGGTAAATAGCGGTTACTCCGAGACTGTGGCCTGGTGCGTGGCCTGGGGCTTAAATCGATAGCCGGGCAAGGAAGGGGCGATACTTATGCCTTGAGCAGGGATTGACCGGTCATGTCGCGTGGTTGCGGCAGACCCATCATGGCCAAAGCGGTGGGAGCCAGGTCGGCCAGGCATCCGCCCGGGCGAAGTTTTGTCCCCTTGAAGCGATCATCCACCACAATCGCCCGCACATCATAGGTGGTGTGGCTGGTATGTGGGCAATTATTA
>JAJZKY010000661.1 GCA_021803885.1 Planctomycetota bacterium | reverse complement strand
GGAACCATCACGCTCACGGTGCAGGGTCAAATTGCTGGCACTGCGTATTGGGATGAAGTCAACAACACGCCAGACTTGGTGGCTGCGGCACTGGCGGCATCGATCAATGCCAATTCCGGCTCTTTGGTTCAGGCAACGGTGACAGGCTTTGGGCAGATCACTTTAAAGAGCACGACGACCGGAGATACGACAAACTATGCGTACTCGGTGACGGCAGTTTGCGACAACTGCAACTCGATGAATGCCAACAACACGGCGCTTGTATTTCCGTCCGGAGCCAGTTTTTCCGCCAGCATGGCAGGAGCCAGCATGACTGGCGGCAGCGGCACCAACACGCCGTCGCAGCAGCAGTTGGCCCAGCCCTTGTATGCTGCGACGATGGCCTACGCGGCCAATGGCAACCTGACTGGCCTGCAAGATAGCGTAAATGGTAACTGGGCCTATACGTATGATCACCTGAACCGGCTCAGCACAGCCGTGGAGGGCTTTGGTAATGCGCTGACCTGGTGCTATGACGCATTTGGCAATCGTGAGGATCAGTTACAGATCACAGTGACGAGCGCCTTTCTATGGCCGGCGGGCGTCGCGCCGCCAACGCTAACGCCTGCGGCCTGTCCCGCGCGTCCCAACGAAGCTGCTACGGTGCCGCCGAGCAGTCCTGGCCTGCCAACGGAGCTGCTGCAGCAATGGGCGCGCTACAATGTCCGCAACCAGGTCAGCAGCACCAACACAGCACCGGGCGGTTATAGCTATGACGCGGCGGGCAACGTGCTCAGCGATGGAGCCAACAACTATCTGTACGATGGCGAGGGTCGCATCTGCGCGGAGCAGAGCCTGACCACGGGTGCGATGACGGGCTACATCTACGATGCGGAGGGCAATCGCGTGGCCAAGGGTAGCTTGACGAGCTTCTCCTGCGCGGTAACTCCCGGCGCGGATGGGATCGCGCCGAATGGCTTCGCGCTGCAGACGGAGTACATTGTGGGCGCGGGCGGCGAGCAGATCACGGCCATCGATGGCCAGGGGAACTGGCTGCGCAGCAACGTAGCTGCGGGCCCGGCGCTGGCGAGTTATGATGGGCAGGGGCGGTTGCACTACGCACTCTCCGACGGGCAGGGAACGAAGCGCATGCAGGTAGTCTTGGGGCTAAACACGCAGGGCAATCTGATTCTGAATCAGGAGGAAACCTGCACCAATCTACCCTTTGGCGATAGTTTGCAGTGTACGGGCGGCGGCGCCGATGTAAGTAAGTTGCACTACACCGGCAAAGAGCGCGACTTAGAAAGCGGACTCGACTACTTTGGGGCCAGATACTTTAGCAGTAACATGGGTCGGTTTTTATCTCCGGACTGGAGTAAGAACCCGCAAGGAGTTCCGTACGCCAACTATGCTGATCCACAGAGCTTGAACCTGTATGCCTTCGTCGGTAACAACCCCACCACCCAGGCTGACGCCGACGGCCATGCGACCCAGTGCCAAGCCTGCGATCAGTCATCCTGGATGTACCAATACATGCTTTTCATCAATTCGATTCGCTCCAAAGGAATGGGGCAACAGAGCAAAGACTCTTCCTCGGCCCAACAGCAGACCGATAACAAGCCCGTTGGCTCGACGACGGTTGGCAGTCTCGAAAAGACTATGACTCACGAGGATGGGAGCCTGAGCACTCCAAAGGGCGGCGATCCTACAGAGCTTGCAAAGGGTAAAACGGCCCTAGCAAATGCCATAATTAACGGCGCTGAATCCAAGCATCCACCACTGGTGGCAACACCGACCGTGCCCGCTTCATCTCAGGATGCTCAGATCATGAGAGATGCATATACGAATAGGGCTAATGGAGGCGCCGACCCGGTCAATGGTCGAACCTTCTATGGAACAAGTCACACTCCCCCGGATCAACTCCACAGTCGCCCGATTGGCAATGGTCGGCAAACCGTGTATGAGCATTTCGGGCCGTTCAACGATAGCGTAGGCGGAGGACGACAGACCTACATTTATATCTACAACGATCCTGGGCACTGATGAAAAGGAGTAGGAGATTGGCCGTGAAGAAACTAGCGCTCGCATTACTTTTAGTGGCCTGCTTTGCTGTCACAGTTCGTTCGCAGGAACAGCCGCCACAACTCTTGCTTCGTGCCGCCCATTGCCTTTCGGTCAAGAGCTTCTTTCCAAGCACGACAGCCCAAGAACTGACCTTTGGATACTTGGTCGATGAGAATTCCTATCCGGGGAAGAAGGTCATGTATGTGATTACCTATACCGCACCTGCGAGATCGAGCGGATTGGCCTTTGCCATCGTGTTGACGCGGCAGGATGACCATCAGATATTCGATATTCAAAATAACGCCGCCTTTGTTTTGTCCAAACGCGGCATCCACGGTGTGTCTTTTGCAACTCCGCCATTGGGCGGAGACTGGACACAGGAGCGGCTCGCATCGGCCATCGAGCGGATTGAGAAGCAGACGAGGTTCACAATTACAGCCAAGGACATGCTTACGATTGATCCTTCAGTTAGCTGCGAGGCATACACCGATCCGCAACCAAAACCGAATGCAAAGTAGGCCCAACAGCAGAGCCCAAACAATGAAGCTGTCGGGAATACAACGGTCGGCGATCTTTCGAAGGTTCTGACCAATGAGATTGGGAGCTTGAGCACGCCCAAAGGCGGCGATCCAAAAGAACTTCAAAACGGTTCAGACGCACTCGCTAATGCACTTATCAACAACGCAAACAAAAAGAGACCAAACGAGGTAGCCCCAGACACGGGCACGGCGTCTACGCCGCTTGCGAAGGCTATGCAAGATGCCTATACGAATCGTGCTAACGGCGGAGCGGACCCGGTCCAAGGGCGGACCTTCTACGGAACAAGCCACATACCGCCGAGTCGGCTCCACAGCCGTCCGATTGGCAGTGGCCGCCAGTCGGTATTTCAATTTTTTGGACCGTTCAAAGACAGCACGAGTCGATTGCCAACCTACATTTACATCTACAACGATCCAGGGCACTGAGGATGGTGACCATGAGGACATCTGCCATGAAGTGTGTTTTGCTTGGGACGCTAATCTGCTTGTGTTGTGCTGGCCATGCGCAGGCCCCGGGGCGGCTTTTCTTGCATCGGGCGGCTGAGTGCCTTGCTGCGAAGGGTTTTCTTCCACAGACCAAAGCTACAAAGCTGACGTTCGGCTACGTTCTCGACGAGAAGTCCTACCCCGGAAAGAAGATGCTTTACGTGGTGGATTATCCGGACCCTTCACGACCGGATCGACTCGTGTTTACCATCTTCCTGACCGAACGCGATGGCTATCAGAACTTCAACATCCAAAACAACGCGCACTTCACTGTGTCCAAGGATGCGGATGAGGGGGTGTCTTTTGTATCCCCACCGCTTGGCGGCACGTGGACCCGCGAGCACCTTGTGTCCGCAATCAAAAAGATCGAGAAGCAGCCGAGGGTCACGCTTCCGAGGAAGGACCTGCTTGCGGTCGATTCGTCGGTCACTTGCGAGGCGTACACCGACCAGCAACCCAAATCAGCTACGAAGTAGGAAGGCGCGCAGGCCAGCTTCCCTGGCGG
>JAJZKY010000660.1 GCA_021803885.1 Planctomycetota bacterium | reverse complement strand
ATCAGTCTCCCCGATCATCAGAGGATACGCGTCCTTGAGAGCAACCAAAGCTTGTCGGCCAAAGCGGCAGAATTGATCTTATCGCCAACACAGTTCTTTCGAGTTCAGCTTGATAATGGCGTCCAACTCGATGGATGGATGATAAAACCGAAAAGCTTCGACCCCCAGAAGAAGTATCCTGTTCTGGTATACGTTTATGGGGAGCCGGCGGCCGTGACGGTGACTGACAAATGGGGCGGGAACACGATGTTATTCCATCGGGCCCTTGCGAACGAAGGATACATCATCCTCAGCTTCGACAACCAGGGTACGCCTGCGCCCAAGGGCCGTGCATGGCGCAAGATCGTGTATGTGAGTCTTGGACCACTTTCCTCAAAGCAACAGTCTGAGGCAATCCTGGACTTCGCTAAGGATCATAGCTATGTCGATCGATCTCGCATGGCGGTGTGGGGCTGGAGTGGCGGAGGTTCAAATACATTGAATCTTATGTTCCGATATCCTGGACTCTTCTCCACAGGCATGGCTGTTGCGCCAATGGCAGATCAGCGCCACTATGACACGATATATCAGGAGCGCTATATGGGTTTGCCGGAGGCCAATCCTGAGGGCTATCACGATGGCTCGCCCATCAATTTCGCACAGGGTCTGCGCGGGCATTTGCTCATCGTTCATGGTTCAGGGGATGATAACTGTCACTTTCAAGTCACTGAGTTGCTTGTGAACCGACTCATCCAACTGAAAAAGCCATTTGACTTCATGGATTATCCGAATCGGACTCATGCATTGTCCGAGGGACCTGGTACCTCTTTGCATCTCTACAACCTGCTCGCTCGATTCCTTGAAGAACATCTTACGCCTGGCGGACTACCTCAGTGAGAGGCGGGAGATCTGATGTCATCCCGAGTTCATGCCATGATCGGGACACGGGATTATTTGGCCATCCAACGGGACTGATGTTCCTCTTCTTTGTTGAGATGTGGGAGCGCTTTTCCTATTATGGGATGAAGGCATTGTTGGTGTTGTATCTGGTGGACGCTCAGCGATGGTCGGTGAGCCGAGCTGCGAACTTATACGGAAATTACACTGCCCTTGTCTATATCACTCCGTTGCTTGGTGGCTACGTAGCGGACAAGGTGTTAGGCACCAGGAAATCTCTTGTCTACGGCGGAGTGATCATCGTATGCGGGCATTTCACTCTGGCAGTGGGAGGAATCTACAGTTTCTACATTGGATTAGGCCTGATCATCCTGGGAACCGGCTTATTCAAACCGAATGTCTCTACCATGGTCGGTCAACTGTATGCAGTGGATGACAAACGCCGTGATGCCGGCTTCACGATCTTTTTTATGGGGATTAGCGTGGGTGCGCTTTTTGCTCCTTTGGCGTGCGGTTACTTGGCCCAGGTAGTAGGGTGGAATTATGGATTTGCCGCCGCTGGCGCCGGAATGTCGCTGGGGCTGATATCGTATCTGTGGGGGCGTAAACGCTACTTAAAGGGAATCGGCTATTTGCCGCCAACGGAAGGGAAACGAGGGCACGAGAGGCCTGCGATGACACCCCAGGACAAAAGAGGAGTCCTAGCGGTCATCATTGTGGTTATCATCACAATCCCGTTTTGGGCGTGCTATGAGCAGGTGGGCAGTTCGTTGAGCGTTTTCGCTGACAGGCATCTTGCACGCACTATTGGGCACTTTGAAGTTCCTGCGAGCTGGTTTCAATCGATCAATCCCGTCGTGATTCTGGCCTTCGCTCCACTCCTCGCTATTACATGGAAATATCTGCAAAAACTGGGGCGTGAACCCTCCGCCCCAACAAAGATGGTTGTTGGATACTTATTCCTGGCGGCCGGGTTTGCGTTTGCTACGTGGGCCGGCTTTCGGAGCGAGAGATTCTTGTTGATAAGTCCCCTCTGGTTCGTTGGGACAGATCTGTTTCGCTCCTGGGGCGAGCTGATGCTATCCCCCGTGGGTCTGGCATACGTGACCGAAATGGCTCCGACGAGATTTGGGTCCCAACTCATGGCCGCATGGTTCTTAGCAGAAGGAATCGGCAATAAGCTTGCCGGTTCCATTGCGGCTCTCTCTGGCTCTATGAGCGCTGGGCGATTTTATGCGATCTTTGTCATTCTCGCATTGGCTTCCGCCCTCGCGCTGGTCGGGCTTATCCCGTGGTTGAAGCGGCTGAGCCGGGAATCAAGTTAGGTTTGCAGACCATCAGATGTTGCGTGGCGACTTTTTGGTGCAGCTACTGAGATGCCCGTGAGCGCTCAACGAACCCCAGGGTCAGTGCGCGGCGGGTTCGAGCATGGTCCTGTCGTGGCACAGCTTCCACTGGTCAGGGAGCCACAGGTCGAGTTCCTCGGCCGGTGTGACGGGCAGGTTGGTGAGCAGTTGAGTGAAGTAAAGCAGCGGGTCGACCGCATGGCGGCGGCAGGTCGAGGTCAAGCTGGACAGGATGGCCGCCGTTCGTCCGCCGCGCGGGTTGCCGACGAAGAGCCTGTTCTTCCGGTTTAGAACCACGCGTTTCATCTCGCGCTCGCTGACGTTATTGTCCAGCGGTACGGCGGGATCGGAGAGGAAGACCGTCATCTCGGGCCATTGCCGGAGGGCGTAGCCGACAGCGTCGGCCATGGGATGCTTGGGCAGCAGGTATTCTTTCCAGTCAAGCAGCTTCTCGCGCAGCGTCGCAACCAGCGGTGCTGAGCCTGAATCCCGAAGTTGTGAGCAGGGTCCGGAAATTGGGACAGTGGGATAAGTGGAAGGGTTGTTGCCTGACAGCCATTAAGATGGCAGAAATGAGGAGCAACGATGACACGACGTCCACGCGGGAACCACACAGCAGTCTTTATTGATCTGGCATGGAAGGAATGCGATTATGCGGCATAGGCGACATCTTTCTGGCCGAAGTAGTTTTCGACTCGATCAGGCTGTTTGTGGATGCTGCGCAGAGCGCCGATGGCGGTGCGCGTCAGCGCCATCTTCGTTCTAGGCGGGGCGGTCTTGGTGACGCGCTGCTTCAGGTCGGCGTTGAGCAACTCGTCCGGGTTTAACTCCGGCGAGTAACTTGGCAGATAAAACACCGCGATCTTCTCCGTGTTTTCCGCGAGCCATTGCTTCACCTCCTTGGAGTGATGCACGCGCAGGTTGTCCAGGATCAGGAAGACTCGCTTCTCGCGTCCGTGCACGAGCCGCTTCATGAAGCCGATCAGGATCTTCGCATGCAGCGCGCCCGAGAAGACCTTCCAGCGCATCTGGCCCTTGTTGGTCACCGTCGAAATCACGCTCAGCTTGGACCGGTTGGCATTGGCCAGCACCACCGGAGTCTTGCCCTTCGGCGCATAACCCCGGCCACGCACATCGTCCGAGCGCAAGCCAGTCTCATCGCCCCACTGTATCTCCGCGCCCTCTGTTTTCGCGGCTTTGGCGATCTTCGGATACTCTTCGTTCACCCACTGATCGACGGCAGCAGGGTTCTGCTCGTAAGCCTTCTTGAGCGGCCGTTGCGGCGTGAAGCCCCAGCGCTTGAGATATTCCCCCACCGCGCGCGCGGCCAGATGAATTTCGAAGCGGCGCGCAA
>JAJZKY010000659.1 GCA_021803885.1 Planctomycetota bacterium | reverse complement strand
AACGTGTCGATCACCGTTAAGCTGATCGCCCCGATCGCCATGGAAGAAGGTCTGCGTTTCGCAATCCGCGAAGGCGGCCGTACGGTTGGTGCTGGCGTCGTCGCCAAGATCATCGAGTAATTGTTGTTTCCGAGTGAGCGCTCGATGAAAATCGGGCGCTCGCGACAAGCTCCGGTTTTTTGCTGGAGCTTTGTAGTCTCTGCTGCAGGGGTATAGCTCAATTGGCAGAGCGTCGGTCTCCAAAACCGAAGGTTGGGGGTTCGATTCCCTCTGCCCCTGCCACAACGCATAGCGGGTAAGTTTCACCCATGGCCGACAAAATCAAGTTTGCGCTGGCGCTGCTGCTCGTGGCTGCCGGCGTGGCTGGCTTCTATCTACTCTCTGCGCAGCCGACAGTTCTTCGCGTGCTGGTCGTACTTGCCGGCGTTGCTGCTGGCGTCGTGGTGGCGTGGGTGACCGAGCCTGGCCGCCGCTTTGCCGCCTTTGCGGCCGACGCGGTGGCAGAGGTCAAGAAGGTTGTCTGGCCGACACGCAAAGAAACCTTGCAGACGACTGGCATCGTGTTTGCCTTCGTTGTCGTTATGGCGATCTTTCTTTGGGTTGCGGACAAGTCGCTCGAGTGGGCGCTGTATGACCTGATCCTCGGCTGGAGGCATTCATGAGCAAGCGCTGGTACGTAGTACACGCCTATTCCGGCTTCGAGAAGTCGGTGCAGCGTGCACTGATCGAGCGCATTGCACGCGCCGGCATGCAGGACAAGTTCGGCCAGATCCTGGTGCCGGTCGAAGAAGTGGTCGAAATGCGCAATGGTCAGAAAGTGACGACTGAGCGCAAGTTCTTCCCTGGCTATGTGCTGGTGGAAATGGACATGGACGATGAGTCCTGGCACTTGGTGAAGAGCACGCCCAAAGTCACCGGCTTTATTGGCGGCACGGCTAACAAGCCGACGCCGATCACGCAGAAGGAAGTCGACAAGATTCTGCACCAGGTGCAGGAAGGCGTCGAAAAGCCGAAGCCAAAGGTGCTATTCGAAATTGGCGAGATGGTGCGCGTCAAGGAAGGTCCATTCGCGGACTTCAATGGCAACGTCGAGTCGGTGAACTACGAAAAGAGTCGACTCAATGTGTCCGTTACGATTTTCGGGCGCGCGACGCCTGTCGAACTGAGCTTCAGCGAAGTCGAAAAAGTTTAAGTCGTACCGGCCCGCCTCGTGCGGGCCTTGCCACGTCGTACAAGCGGCGGGGCGTTGAGGAGCGCAAGTAGGTTCGCCGAACGCGCGCTTTCACTCATCAATCAGGAGCCATCATGGCAAAGAAAATCATCGGCTACATCAAGCTGCAGGTGCCGGCCGGCAAGGCGAACCCGTCGCCCCCTATCGGCCCGGCGCTCGGTCAGCGCGGCCTGAACATCATGGAATTCTGTAAGGCCTTCAATGCCAAGACGCAAGGCATGGAGGTCGGCCTGCCGATTCCGGTGGTGATCACCGCCTTCGCGGACAAGTCCTTCACCTTCATCATGAAGACGCCGCCCGCGACGATCCTCATCAAGAAGGCTGCCGGTCTGCAGAAGGGTTCGCCGAAACCCCATACCGACAAGGTTGGCAAGATCACTCGCGCTCAGTGCGAAGAGATCGCCAAGGCCAAGCTGGTCGACCTGACAGCCGGCGATCTGGAAGCTGCTGTCCGTACCATCGCTGGCTCGGCGCGCAGCATGGGCGTCACCGTGGAGGGCCTCTGAGATGGCTAAGCAATCCAAGCGTTTGCAGGCTCTGCGCGCGAAGATCGATCGCAACCGTTTATACCCCGTTGCCGAAGCGCTGGCTCTGGTGAAGGAAACATCGACCGCGAAGTTCGACGAATCCGTCGACGTGGCGGTAAACCTTGGCGTAGATGCTAAGAAGTCGGACCAGCTGGTGCGCGGCTCCGTCGTGCTACCCGCCGGTACCGGCAAGTCGGTGCGCGTGGCCGTGTTTGCGCAGGGCGTCAAGGCTGAAGAAGCGAAGGCTGCTGGTGCAGACGTTGTCGGTTTCGACGATCTGGCTGAGCAGGTCAAGGGCGGTACGATCGATTTCGATCTGTGTATCGCTACGCCGGACGCGATGCGCGTCGTTGGCGCGTTGGGCCAGATCCTTGGTCCGCGCGGCCTGATGCCGAATCCGAAAGTTGGCACCGTGACGATGGATGTCACCACTGCGGTGAAGAACGCCAAGGCGGGTCAGGTTCAGTACCGTACCGACAAGGCTGGCATCATTCACGCAACGATCGGCCGTGCTTCGTTCACGGTTGAAGCGCTGCAGCAGAACCTTGGCGCGCTGGTTGATGCCCTGGTCAAGGCCAAGCCTGCTGCCGTGAAGGGTCAGTACATCCGCAAGATGGCGGTGTCGAGCACAATGGGTGGCGGCGTCCGCGTCGAACCCACCAGCGTCTCCGCCTGATGTGGCACGGTGGCGTAGCGCCACCGCAATAGCAAAAACTTTGGGCCAAGCCACCTCTGGGTGGCTTGGATCGTCAAAGACCGCGGGTGCTCGAGGTTTCGGCCGTGAGCTTAATCGTGCGAACAACCTGCGCAGACGGTGTATCCAGAACAGGATTTCGCCGGCTTTGGCCGGCACGCTCCTGATTCAGGTCGCCGTGGGTGTGGCGGTCCGCAAGGATCGTCGCGAGTTGACTTGATAGGAGGAAAGACCTCATGGGTCTGAATCTAGACGACAAGAAAGCCGTCGTAGCCGAGGTCGCTGCACAGCTGGCCAACGCGCAGACCGTTGTCGTGGCGGAGTACGCAGGCATTGAGGTGACCGATGTCACCATGCTGCGTGCGAAGGCACGCGCGTCTGGCGTTTACCTGCGTGTGTTGAAGAACACCTTGGCGCGTCGTGCGGTGGCTGACACCGCCTTCGCCGGCCTTGCCGAGCACATGACTGGCCAGCTGATTTACAGCTTCTCGGCCGATCCTGTTGCTGCAGCCAAGGTGCTGAACGACTTCGCGAAAACCAACGACAAACTAAAGCTGAAGGCAGGCTGCTACGCGGGCAAAGTGCTCGATAAGGCAGGCGTCCAGGCGCTGGCAAGCATTCCGAGCCGCGAGGAACTCCTCGCCAAGCTGCTGGGTGTGATGAAGGCGCCGGTTTCGGGCATGGCTGTTGCGCTTGGCGCACTGGCCAAGAAGCGCGAAGCCGAAGGCTCTGCCGCCTGATCGGTTGGTCCGGGTTTCTGCACGGTTTGTACGAATCTGAATTTGGAGTGTTTTGAAATGGCAATCACTAAAGACGACATCCTGGAAGCCGTCGGTTCGATGACGGTTATGGAATTGAACGACCTCGTGAAGGCGTTCGAAGAGAAGTTCGGCGTGTCCGCCGCTGCGATGGCTGTTGCCGGCCCGGCCGCTGGCCCGGCTGCCGCTGCTGAAGAGCAGACCGAGTTCACCGTTGTCCTGGCTGCCGCCGGCGACAAGAAGGTTGAAGTGATCAAGGTCGTGCGAGCTGCGACCGGCCTGGGCCTGAAGGAAGCGAAGGACCTGGTCGACGGCGCTCCGAAGCCCATCAAGGAAGGCATCGCCAAGGCCGACGCGCTCTGGCGCCCC
>JAJZKY010000658.1 GCA_021803885.1 Planctomycetota bacterium | reverse complement strand
TGCGGGGATTGCAGTGATGCTCGTCAATTGGGCGAACATTGATGAGCGTGGGTTTGGGGACTTCATGGCATCCAGACGTGCTCAGAAAAGTGCGATCTCGACCTTCGCACATGCGATTCCCGCCGCGGAGGCGGCTGGCGTTCATGTGAGTCGAGCGATGGTGATGGGATGGAGTTTTGGTGGCCTGTTTGCGGCCGATGCCATAGAGCGACTGCATCAATATGTGGCCGCGGAAGTGGGAGACCCGGCGGACTACAATGTGACGGAGTTCGCGCTGGGCGGAGCGCTTTGGCGGAGAGAATCAGCCATCTTTTTTGGCGGCGCCCCGGTGGGGAAGAATATTTGGCGCTACCAGTATTTTGACCCGGTGGGGACTGGGAAGCCTGCAAATGGGCCGATATTGCTGGAGTTCGTGAGTAGAAATCCTGATGCGGGGCAGCTGCTTCAAGAATGGAAGGCAACTGGTACGACCGTCGAGGCATTCGCGTATCGGCGAAGCGTTCATTGGTTGAGTGTTCCAGCGGAGGCGAGGATCTCAAGGATGCGTAATTTCTATTGGGCGGAGCTTAACTTGCTCGGACCAAGCGCGGTGTCGCCAGCACTTTTGGATAGTGTGGGACTGTCGGTGCCGAGGCCCACACGTCCTCGGTAGCGGCACGGATGCGGGGCGATCTGCCGCTGGCGACGGTCCGTGGCACGAGGTCACGCAGGAAGGCGTTGACGACGAGCACTAGACCTGGCGTCTTTGAGACGCCGAAAAACATTCGAGCCTGGTGGTCCGAGGACCTGGTGGCCCAGAGTGACGTAGTGCAGCGCGAGGCCGCTTACTGGCGAGCGCAAGGGCGTGACTCGAAGTCCATCACGCTGTGCAAGAGCAGACGGCAGGCGAGTGCGGTGGGGGGTGTGCCTTGAAGTGATTACGTGTCCACTCCATTTCTTGGGGACACGTATCACCCAGTCATGCCGCGTTAGATGCAGGTGCGTTGCCCGGATGCTTGCGGTTCTTGGGCCGAGACCGCACGCGTCCTGACGGCGTCACACGCGATATGCCGTCTAGGTTGTGCGGCCTGTCATGCCTGGGAAATGCATTCAAGGCGAAGCGTTTTCGCCTACGGTGTGCGGCCAGAAGACCATGCTCGCAACCAAATTTCGGCTGCGACGGCAGCACAGAGAGGAAGAATTTGAGTATCTGAAAGAGTGCTCTGGCAGTCCGTAATTGCAGTAATCAGTGATGTGTTGATGAATTCGTGTTTGCGTAGAGTGCCATTAAGACGAACTTCATTCATGAAGGCAACGCTGCGGTAAAGTATGCCGGTGAGGCTGTGGGTCGTCTCGCCCTTCGATTCGCGATGCAGGATGTCGGGTGGCAATGTTTGTGCGAACGCGCGCCGGGCCAGGCCGCGCGTATGGCCACCATGAAGGAGAGAGTACGTGGGAATTCTAAGGCACAATTCTATGAGCGGTTGGGATAGAAGTGGATGACGGGATAGTGAGTCAAGGGAACCTGGAGTGGGGTAATGGCGGTGGAGGACTTCGCCGAGCAATCTTATCTGCTCGCGTTTGCCGGGAGGGGACTCGAGCGCGTGACCCAGCCAAGGATGGTCGGCGGGTGGATTCTCATAAGGTGGTGTGTCGTGGAGTGTCCCTGGTGGGGCGGCGCGATGTGGGCCGATACCTGCGGCATGGCAAATGGCCTTGTAAAGAAGAGATGGAATGCATGTGCCGGTCAGCTTTGAAGAGTCGGTGGCAATAGATAAGGTATTTCGGTTCAGTCCGTAAGCGGCGATAAAGTCGATTATGCCCAATTCTGTTCGGTACGCGATGAAGAGGTGGTCACCTCCCTCACCGGTCCATATAGAATCAAACTTGTACAAAGAGTTAAGTTCAGAGAGGTAGCAGGACTCCACGGGATACAGAAGTGATTGGACGTACGGCTTCGCGCCTATTGGTGCGTCAAGACATGCGTGATCCAATGTATAGCTGGAAAATCTCCATGGGCATTCGATGAGGGGCATGGAGGAGGCCTGGGATGCGAGTCTTGCGTATGGGCGCTCGTCCTCCGCGGGGCCGTCGGCGTATCGGTTAACACAGAGGATGCTGGGGCGTGGGGTGCTGCGGGTGAGCAATGCGAGAATCAGGGAAGAGTCGAATCCGCCGGATAGTTGATGAACGATCGCTTCATGGGTGCGCGCCCATGCGTGGATGCATGAGCGAGTCGTCTCGCGGAGTTCTTCGGTAATCGACGCTAGTGAAGTTCCGGCAGTTTTCGACGCAAAGGTCGCAGGATTCCAGGCCAGGTCCGCAACGGGTTCTTGTTCCTCCCTGGTGAGAGTCTCCCCGGCAAGGAGTTCTCGGACGCCAAGCAGGCCAGTGTCTCGTGCCGGCCTTTGGGAGTCTTGCAGAAAGGCCGACAAATAATGCCAGTTGATGCGAGCCGGTGCGAGTGGGCATTCGCGGCTCCAGTTCGAGCGAGAGTAGAAGTTGCGCGCATCGGAGGTCACCAAGGTGACGCCACGTATGCTGGTGTAATAGCAGGGAAGGGAACCGGAGCAGTCACGGAGTACGCACCAGTGGCCGGAGGTCGGTTGTGAGTGCAGCGCAATGAATCCGCCCCAATATTCTCGCGTCAGGGTACGGGCAAGCTTCCTTGGGGAGGTGTCGAGAGAATAGTCATTCGCCAGTTCTTCGGCCGTCAAATGGCGATTTGAACTGCGGGAAAATATTGTTCCGAAGATGACGCCTGTGTTGTTCGGGAGGATATATGTTCGCAAGCAACGGCTGGCAATTGGCTTTCTGTAAACCGCGAGGCCCGGATACTCGATCTGCGTAATCCACGTGGCATGCGAGAATTGTCTTAGGAAGTGAAGCGCATTCTGCGCTTCGACGGAATCGCGGGGGTTCCATAGAAACGCAATATAAGGGAAGTCCATTGCGATGCGTCAGATGGCCAAAATTGGAATAAAGGGGCGAATTCGGTCCAAGCGATCGTTAAGAACGGTGGACTTATGCTGGACCCAGCAGTGTGCGAGGAATGGATCCTCTCTGACACCGAAGAGCCAGTCGGCGTGAATTCGATAGCTGCCAAGAAGCAGCATCAGCGCAAGTGAGTCATATAGACAGAGGTAATCCCGCGGGTACCAGGGTCTGATTTGTAGGAACGTCGTGGTAATGGAGTCGACTTCCCATGGGGGCGGGTCGGATAGGTCGGGCTTAGGGTGTTCCTTTCCTGCACGGATGCGGTCAGCGATCCGCCATAGTGGAGTCTGCCGGAGGGCGAGGCTGGCCCGAAGCATGGCCAGGAGTGCTGGGAGGCTGTGCCTCGATCGCCCGTGGGCTATCGGCGAACGAGCCGGTTGGTGGAGTTCACGGGTTGCGCGGGCGGGAAGTGGCGGCCGTGGTGTGGGGAATGGCGGCGCATTGCACAAGAGTCCTGCTTTGAGGAGTTCTTCAGCCACGTCCGTGGATGATTCGTCCTGCGCACCGGGCAAGTCGGATTCACGGGGCTCCGGGTGCCAGTCCGTGAGTAACGGTGCTAGCCGGTGCACCCGTGCGGCTGTTACCGCGAAATATTGATCACGTTTCAA
>JAJZKY010000657.1 GCA_021803885.1 Planctomycetota bacterium | reverse complement strand
TGCCCATCCGGTACGCAAGAGCCAACCGGCCCTGCAAATCGGCGGGTTTAGATTCAGATTTCACTTCCATATCCTTGTCGGCCGGATGGCGCCTTCGGGTCAGTCATCCAGAACCATCACGGTGGGGATGTCATTTGCGCCGCCTGCTTCGGTGCGTAGCTATGGGCGTGCGTGTGGAAAAATCCGGCGGTTGTGTTGGCAAGCTGGGCCAGGAGCGAATCTTCCACCGCCGTGTGCGTCTGCGTCATGGCCAGATTTGGCGATACCTTAGCCGTAATCAGTTGTCCCGGCGCCGCCGTTTTCGGCCAGAGTCGCTTACCCGATTCACTTACCAGTTTGAGATACGCCTGTGCATCGCCTTCGGTAATCTGTTTGGCACTCAGTAAACGGTTACGAAATCTTTCAACATACATGTAGATGACCAGATTGGCATGAAGGGCCTTGGCAATATCCGCGATGCCCATTTCCCGATAACTGACCGGGTGGCTCTTCATCAAGGCAATAAGCCGATATGCCGGTACAAGATTTTTGGCAACGCCCGCCCGATAAAGGTCCTGATTGGTCGCGGTGATCAACTGCGACATGGCGTGAATGCTCAGGGGACTGATGGATGAGGAATCAACCAGAACCAGAACACGGTCCTTCTTTTTGATGTGGTAGACACTCTGATCAACACCATTACCGGCAAGCAGATATTCCAACTGGCAGCCACCGCACGAAAGGAATACCAGCGTCAGTACCGCACCAACGATGAGCCTGCATGATGCATAGTTATTTTTCATTCCGGATGCGCCGTCCAAGGATAAAAACACCTTACCACCGATCGACTGAACCGCTGCAATGTATTGTAAAGCACTGCATTGCTGTCGGTATGAAACACGGGTTCCGGCCCGGATTTGGGCCAATATGAGTTAATCTGGGTTGAAAACACGCGGCCACTGCCGGGCAGATGAGTATTATATACGGCGATATGCGCCTCGATATGCCCCCGCATCAGGTGCCGCGAGCCGGGCGTGTGGGTGTGGTATTGAATGATTTCGATATACAGCACCCGGTCGACGCCGAAGTGTTTGCCGATGGTTTTGACAGGCAGGGCATCCCACCCGGGGGTATTGTTCTGGTAGGCAATGACGGCAGAAGAATCAAGCAGTTTGCTCTTGGGCAGATGTTTGCGAATCTCGAAACCGACAAACGATGATACTTCCCTGCGGGCCTGCGGATAGAGAAATTCCGTCGAACTGTCGGTATAGACCAGAATGAGAATGCTCTTTTTCTTCATCCCGGTGTACTGGGCTGGCACCGGCTGGCCCGCCACATCAGAAAATACGCCGCCGAAAAAATTGCATCCGGCAAAGGTTGAAGTCAGCACAAGCAGCAATAACAACAGCGGACCACGGCTCCAGAGTCGCCGTTCATTTAATCTTTCACGCATTCGTCCGGCTCCGCAACGAGCAACACCAATCAAATTTCCAATCAGCGCGATCTCAAGTCCGCCGCGTCGATATCTGATCATTCCGCAGTGATCAGGGCACCGCCCCAATAACCGTCGCCGTGCGACCCAAACCGACAGGCCATTCCGACTGCCCGGTTCATATTAGAGCACCCCGTAGCATAAATCGATGCTGTTACTGCATCGTTGACGGCCAACAGTGTACCGCCCAAATCTTATATCCCCAAGACACCGCCAGTATCAAAACGGTCCACCCGATGAGCCGATACCGACGAGTCCATAGCCATGGCAGACTCGGTCCCAACCACCGCCCCACCAGCACACCACCCAGAGAAAGCGAAAACAACCCTAGCATCAGCAGACCAAAAATGGCACCGGCCGGTTGAGTCATAAACGCCTGAATCACCTGCCCGTGATAAAGATGGCTCACGGCAGTTGTCCAGCCACAGGTGGGACAGGGAATGCCATATCGGGTGTAAAAGCCGCAGCGGCTCGTGCCCAGTTGCCGCTCAATGCCGAGCGGGCCGTAATTGGGATTGAGCCAGCAGCCGATGAACCAGATCGCGCCGGTTGGGACGGCTGCCGCGAGGCATAAGAGGCGAAATATGATCGCGTGGCGATGGTGCGGGGCTTCGGCATCGGCAGTCGCACGCCCACCACGTTGACAGGCGATTGGAGCGATTTCCATCACACGATCCTTCAAACCACTGGACACTTCCACCGGCCGCCAGTCGGGCGGTTACCACATACACCGCGATTATCTTCACTTTTCTTGGCAGGGCAAACGAACGGCCCCGTGTCAATCAGGATAATCGGACGGTTGCGCGAGCTAACGCTTGATACGCCTGCCGCCGGAGTAATCGACGCTGATCCCCAGTTCACCGGCGATCACCTCGGCGAGAAACACCTGGCGGTTTCGGCTCAGCATGCTGCCAAAATGAATGCGGTCGGGACCGCGAAGGGTGATGGGCACCATATCCCCCTCGGCATTCCACTGCGGAGGAAGATAAATTTTTGTCGTCGGCCCCACGGCCACCTCGCGCGTCCAGCCGATGTTGCCCACACCCGTGAATATTCGCAGCTTTCCGCCGAGCCACTTAATTTTCACGCTTCCGAGGATCGTCATGGCCGATAGCGCAATGAGAAACACCGAACCGACAAAGAACGGCGCTCCATCGAGCAGGGTCAGCCACAGAGCCTGTTTCCCGGAGATCAGCGTTGCTATGGTCGTGCCAACGGTCAGGGCGGTCCAGGCCGAGGTGAACGGAATAAAGAACAACGCCGCACAGGAGCGAACCGTGGCACCGGCCTCCCATCCATCCGGACCTGATCGGAACCAGCATCCACGCGGCACATGGGCGAGGTTCGGGGTAGCGGAGTTTGCCGGAGAGGTGCTCGCGACTGCGTTTATTCCGGCGGCGGCAAGAATGTCACGCAACTTAAAAGCCTCACCGCATTGCGAACAAAGAGCCACCCCGGCCCCACCATTCATATCCGCCCCTTGCAGTTCCGATCCGCAGTTTGGACATGTCGGTATCAAGTCTTCACGCCTCCCCTGCCTGGAAGTCGGTTGGTGGCGACCGGAGACCGAGCTTGTACCGCATGACTTTCAGAAGAAATTGCTGACGTGTGAAGTTGACGCCGCTGCCGAATCTGAAATCCCTCGCGCCCTCGACATAGATGTAGTCGACCGCGCCGCGTCGAGCGTAGCTGGGAGCTGCGTAGACGGTCCGCACGCCCGCAATCGGCACGCGCTTTCGAATGCCGAGCCCCAAAACGCCGGTAAACACCTCCAATTGGTCGCCTTGGCATGTCACCCTCACCTTCCCCGCAACCATCATCACGGCAAGGCCCCAGATGAAGACGGAACCCATGAGAAACGGCAGGCCGAAAAGCGACATAACTACATTCAATTTGTGATGAACTATCTGCTGGCCGTAGATCATACCAAGCGACATCCCGGACCAGACTGCCGCAAACGGGATGACCCACAGGGCGAACCACGACCGCGTGTTGGCGCCGGCAACCCACCCGTTGAGCGTCTGACGGTAAGAACATCCGGCCGGTGGGTTTTGGGTTGGGTCGTCCAGTGGCGAGCCGGCTGCGGGCACGCTTGCAACTTCGGCCACCCCGGCGGTCTC
>JAJZKY010000656.1 GCA_021803885.1 Planctomycetota bacterium | reverse complement strand
GGGTGATCATTCTCCCGCGGCTATGTCATTGCCGTTGTGGCATCGCACCCTGTGGTTGCTTGATCCGGCGGTGTTTGTACTACCCAAGACACATGCGCCTTGGCATACACTGGCCCGCAGTAAAGCAGGCCCGGTAGCCATCATGCGGCCATACGGACGTGGCCGGATTGTCATGATCGGATCGGTTTGGCCGGCGCTCAACGGAGGCATCAGTCAGGGAGGTAACCTTGATTTTTTAATGCATATCATAGGTTCGCAACCCGTGATTTTGGACCAGTGGAGTCGGGGCGTGGGGCATAACCCCTCGGTGTTGGTGTTGTTACGCCGCGTGGGGGTTTTGCCTGCGTGCGTCGAATTGCTTCTTGTGCTGGCGGTATGGTCGTGGAGCTTGCGAGGCTATCCACGTCCCATAGGCCTTGGGCCGCGGCGTATGGCTCGTTCCACCGCGGAGCAGATTGCGGCGCTGGGCCGACTGTATCAGGAGTCGCTTACACCGCAGGAATTGGCGCATCGGGTGGCAGCGGAGTGTACGCGCCGATTTGCCGAGGCCCTTAAGTGCAGGCCCGACGGCCTTGCCGAGCGCATCAACCGACAACCGGTTGAACTGCAGCAGGCGTTTGCACGAATGAACAACCGCTTGGCGGCTCTGCAGATGGATGCCGCAAATATGAATCAACGGGTCCACAGGCGTCAGGCCGCCCTGCGGAAGGCACTGGCCGATATGTTGACACAATCCTGGAAACTTGCAAAGGAGCTTCATCGTGACGGAAATTCAAGAATCAAGCCTCAAGGCCAGCATTGAACTGCTCGGCTTGGCCCGCACCGAAATAAAAAAGGCCATTTGCGGCCAGCAGACATTGCTCGACATGATGTTGACCGTCTTGCTCGCCGGTGGCCACGGCCTTTTGGAAGGTGTGCCCGGTACAGCCAAAACGCTCAGTGTTCGTGCGCTGGCCATGACGCTTTCGTGCCGCGCCAAGCGCGTGCAATTTACCCCCGACTTAATGCCTTCCGACATTGTCGGCACGACGGTGCTTACGCCCGGCTCCAGCGAGTTTAAGCTGCATCCCGGCCCGGTTTTTACTGATTTACTCATTGCGGATGAAATAAATCGCGCGCCGGCTAAAACCCAGTCGTCCCTGCTGGAGGCCATGAGCGAAAGGCATGTAACGATTGACGGCAATCGGCATCTTCTCTCGCAGGTGTTTACCGTGTTTGCCACGCAGAACCCCGTGGAATTTGAAGGAACCTACCCCTTGCCGGAAGCTCAGCAAGACCGCTTTTTAATGAAAATACCGGTAGACTATCCGGATGAAACCGCCGAGCGCGACATGCTGGCCGCCATTGACCGGGGCCATCCGCCGGATCGGTTGGAGTCTTCGGGCATTCAACCGGTGATGTCGTTAGATCAGTTGCTTTCGGCCCGCGATAGTCTAAGCAAAGTGCGAGCCGACGCAGCCATCATAGATTATATTCTCAAGCTCATACGCGCTACGCGCAAACATGAGCTTGTGGTGCTGGGTGCCGGCCCACGCGCATCCATTGCCATGTTGACCTGCGCCAAGGCTTGGGCGCTTATTCAGGGCCGCGACTTTATTACCCCGGATGATGTCGCCCGGCTTGTTGAGCCGGTGTTGGCCCACCGCGTGACGCTCTCGGCCGATGCCGAAGTGGCGGGCACGCGCAAAAGCGAGGTATTTTCGCAAATTATGGATTCGCTGGAGGTGCCGCGGTGAACGTGCCCGGCAGATGGTTTGTATGGTCGTTCGCCATTGCTGCGGCGCTTATGGCGCCGGCGGCTCTTAGCCCGGCATTTATTTATTTGGGCCTGGCGGTCAACTTTCTGGCGATCGTCCTGTTTGCGTTTGACGTACTGGAATTAAAGCGGGCCGACATTCGGGTGGTGCCGGAGTTTCCGCTGCGTGCAGAAGTAAACGTGCGGTTGACTATTCGCTATCGCTTGAACAACGCTTCCGCCCGGCCTTTGGAGGTACGGCTGGAACAACCTTGGCCGGCTGGTCTTGCTGGTAAACCCAATAGCATACGGCTGTGGGTGCGTCCACGTGAGTCGGCCCTTGTGAGTTTTGAGCTTACGCCCGATCAACGTGGGCCGTTAGTATTGCCGCCGGCGATCGCGACGGTTGGTTTTACTATGGCGTGGGCTTTGCGCCGTTTTGCGGCCGAATTGCCTTTGCCGATTCGCGTGTATCCAAACTTGAGCGGCCTGCGGCGGTTTGAAATACTGCGGCAACATCATGCGTTAGCGATGATGGGGTTGCACCGCAGGCGCGTGCTGGGCATAGGCCGCGAATTTGAACAACTTAGAGATTATGTGCCTGACGATGAGTTTCGTGACATCAACTGGAAGGCCACCGCTCATCATCAGCGGCTCATCACGAATGTATACGAGATGGAGCGCCGACAAGATGTGCTCTTATGCCTGGATTGCGGTCGCATGATGGCCAACCCCATCGGCACTCGCACCATGCTCGATTACGCCATAGACGCCGCCATTATGCTGGGGCATGTGGTGGCTCGTCAAAACGATCATATAGGTGCGGCGGTTTTTAAAGACTCGGTGACTGCTTTCGTGAAGCCCTCGGGGCGCACCTCGGCCATGCGGCATGTAATAGACGCCCTGGCTGACTGTACGTCCTCACCGGCCTACCCCTCCTACGCCGCCCTGACCACCGCGATACGCGCCCGGCAGAACCGGCGATGCATGATATTTCTGTTTACCGACCTCAATGACCCGCAACTTGGCGAAAATCTGTGGGAGGCGGCCGCTTCGCTGCGACATCGGCACCTGCTGACAATTGTGTCGCTGCGCGACCCGCTGGCAGACCGTATTGCCGCCGGGCCGGCCGGCTCGTCCGTACGTTTATTTCAAACAATAGCTGCACGCAAGCTTGTTACCGAGCGCGATGCCCGCAAACGAAAACTTGCGATGGCCGGAGCCAATCTGATTGAGGCTGATGCGGATACTCTTAGCATGCAAACCATTAATGCGTATCTAGCTATAAAGGCCAGGCAAAGCGTGTAATGCGTTTGCACGCTCTACCGCCGCGCGCCCAGCGCTTATAATCCACCGCATGATAAATGGCGATACCAATATAACCGCCGATGGGCCGCACGCTGCCGCTGCCCGGTATGCCGCCGTGGCGGTAGACCAGGCGATTGATCGCGAACTCACTTATCATATTCCGCCGGCTCTGGCGGGGCAGGTGAGTGTTGGCAGCCGCGTTGAAGTGCCGCTGGGGCGGGGCAACAAAGTCGCGTCAGGTACGGTGGTGGCGTTGCTGCGGGAGGTTGCTCCAGCGGCTGCGCCTGCGGCCAAAAGCAACCCTTTGGCAACCCCATCTACAGCACTCGATGCGGCCGGGGATGATAGTCTTTTTGGCAACCTGGGTGATGAACCGCTTATGCCGCAGCCGGCAGAACCGGCTGCCGAGCGGTTTAAGCCAATCGCCGGGGTGCTTACCGAGGTGCTGCCCGTTCCCGCGGACTTAATTGAATTGGCCCGCTGGATCAGCCATTACTACTGCTGCCCGCTGGGGCTGGTACTTAGCGGCATCGTGCCGGCCGCGGTTAAAAAG
>JAJZKY010000655.1 GCA_021803885.1 Planctomycetota bacterium | reverse complement strand
CTGAGCATAGTGATAAACCTTTCGCATCAGATTGTTTCCATTGCACATAACATGCCAATTATCTGCTGTGTAGGAACTGTGCAGGGAAACTGTGTAAATTTCAGCCAATTTTGCCTGCTACAGGCCTTTTGGGCACGAGGAGCCGGGGTGCGTCGCCCCTTCTTCCGAAGGTGAATCCGGGCAATACGCCATGTCGGTTCCTGCTGTTCATACTGCTAACGATAAATGATCGCAGCACAGGCTGCATCTCCGCTGCATGTTCAGTGAACAGAAGCGATGAAACCGAATGTCGATGCCGCAATCAGTCGAATTCTCAGCCATGGGAATCAGGCAACGGATAATCGCATCCGTCGTCGGAGCCTTCAGAGGCTTAGCCCTATATCCATACCCTGACTCTTTTCCTGTTTGGGAGTCTCGGCTATCTCATGTTGCGGCGGTTTCAGGTCGGGCGTATGGGCGCTCTGGTGCGAAACATCATGGCCTAACGCTTGCGGGAGCTTTCCTCGGTCGTTCGTGAAAATTTGTGCATCGTGAGCGCCACGCGAAACCGAAACATAAGCCATGCGGTTATTGAGCAGATCCTTCGCGCCCAGTTCAGTATCAACATTGATAAGCACGCGGTCTGCGGTCTGCCCCTGACTGGAGTAGCTGGTCACGGCGTAACCGTGATCCAGATGCGGGTGCCGCTGCGGATCGAAGCTCATGCTGCGCTCGTTGTCCAGCTTCAGGCGCATCGTACCATCCTGCCCGATGCCTTCGACTGTTCCAAGTTCACGGTTTGCTATCTTCAATTCCTGGCTGGGCGCGGTGAACTGGATACGGTCGCCTACAGAAAATGCCTTCTCCTGCTCGCGGTAAACCGAGACCCCCATCTGGCGGCGCGGATCGTAGGTCGTCTGTTCCCCGTTCGTCCGCAGGACCGTCAGCGTGTTTTCCCGTGCATTCACTGAGACAACGCGAGTATATTCGCCTTTATCAATGCCAGTCTCCTTCGAGCTGCGCGAGTAACGCAGAATATCGTTGACCTGGTACTGCTGCGCCCAACTGCGGTCCGCACCAGTCATCTCCTGACGCGGCGCGAGAGTGTTGATGGAGTGCTCCTGTTGGCAAACAACGCCGCGCTGTTGCAACTCACCATGTCTGCGGTCAGTGGCCTCGGTGCGCGAACGATTGTCCGGCGAAACCACGAGAGTGCTTTCAGGAGACTTCGCATACTCGCGTGCGATGGCCGAGATGCGCTCCTCATGGCCTTTCACCTCATGCACGCGGCCCTGCCGGTCGAGACTTTCGACGGCGGCTCCCACCTGACCGTGAGCCAACTGCTCGACGGCCTGCTTCAGCTCCGGGTCGCGTTGCCGCACGATCTCTTCCAGCTTTACAGTCCGCATTCCCGCTTCCTGAAGCTGCGCGAAAGGGCGACCCGCTTCGACGGCCTCGTGTTGGCGCGTGTCACCTACCAGAAGGACGCGGTCATTCGGATGGAGTCGGGTCACAAACTCGTGCATCTGGCGCGTAGAGGCCAGTGACGACTCATCGAGTACATACAATCGCTTTTCGCCGGTGTCCGGCTGTTGGCCTCTGGCGAGATGATGCTGGAGCGTATAGGTCTCGATACCGGCCTCGGCGAGCTTATGCGCCGCGCGGGAAGTCGGCGCGAATCCCTCGACCGTATACCCTTGCGCCTCCGCACCTTCACGAACCACAGCCAGCGTCGTCGTCTTGCCGGCCCCGGCGACTCCATCCAATCCAACGATCTTCTCGCGGCTCACAAAGATGTCATCCACCGCACTGCGTTGCGCCGGACTCAATTCCGGGTGCCTGCCTTCGGTCGCAATTCGCAACTGCGGTGAAACCAGCATCGGATCGCCAAAGCCGCGCTCATTGCCTCTCTGCATCTGGCCGACGATCTCCTTCTCCATGCGAATCATCTCAGCAGTCGTGTACTGTGGCGCGGCGCGGCCATCCGTCTGTTCAACCGCGCGGAACTCGCCGCGCATCACACGTTGCTCAAACTCATGTCGCACCTGGCCGTAGGTCGCCTGCCCCATGCTGCGATCCATCGCCGCTTGCAGGATGGCTCGTTCATCCTGGACTGCTGAACGTTCAAAGACATGGGCGCGCGAATAAGTCACGGACTGCTGCACCGTCTTCTCCGGCTGTTGCACGCGGTGATGCGCATGTTCGCGTGCTTGAGCGACGACGCGATCCGCCTGATGGCCGAACTGCGCGGCCAATTCGCGGTGCCGCTGTAACACTTCTTCCGGCGAAAGCAGTTCCTTGCTGTCGCGTGTACGGTGGGCGGCAACCTGCGCCGCGCCCGCGCCGTCTCTCCCGATCTCCTGCAAATGCTCTTTGATCTGTTCACGGCGCAGACTCGATGCGTCGAGATACTCCTGCGTGTAGCCCTTGATCTCCGGCTGACCATGCTTGCCCCGTTCGATCTCGTAGCCCAAACCATGTAGTCGCATGGCAAGCTCTGAGCGATACACGCTGGTCGCATAGTGCTGGGACTGAAACAAGCTGCGCTCCTGGAGCGCGCGGGTCTGGCCGTTCTCGCGTTCGGTCACATTGAAGATGACCGCATGGGTGTGAAGCTGCGGCGCAGCATAACCGTCCACCGGGCGGGCGGTGTCATGTTCGAAGGTGGCCCCGATGAACTTGCCAGTCGTCTCCGGTGCATGGACGTTGCCGATGCGCGCCTGCGTGTAACGCTCCAGTTCTCCTAGAGCGACGCGGACACTTTCACGGTGCGCCTCCCGGACACGGTCATCGCGTCCTACAAGGGCGGTAAGCGAAACGGACTTCGGCGCGGAGAATGTGGCATCCCATCCCGCGCGGTGCTCCACGCTGGTGATTTCCTTGCCGTACTCGTTTTCGTAGGTGCGCGCTGGCTGATGTTTGACGAGCTGCAAACCGCTTTCAGGATGCTGGCCTTCACTCAAGCGGGCGAAGTGCTCGGAGCCGACTTCGCCATCGAGACCCCACTCCTGCGCGAGCTTTCCCTGCCACTCGTTATGCGCCTGTTGGTCGCGGCTCCAGTAGTTCTGCTTTTCGGAAGTAAACTCGCGCGAGTGATACGTCCGCGCCTGGCCCGCTGACAAGGATTTGGAGATGGTCAACATGCGCATGTACTCCACAACGTGCGCGGCAGCATCTAGTTCTGCCTAATGAGATTCTATCTCTAACCTAACCCGGCGTAGCCGGAACCAAACGCGGGAGCAAGGGAGCAAGAAACAGGCCGGATCGGCAAAAGTTGGAGTCTTTCAAAAAACGCCAGAAACCAGCATGAACACTGCTTGTGAGGCACATCGCCAAAAATTCTCTGCGCAAAATGCGCAGAATTCAAATGGATAGGTACTAAAGAATTATAGGAACTGAGCGAAGGCCCATCCCCACTTCAATGCGTGCATTGCCCCGTTTGCAATAGTTGACGACCGGACAGCCGAACTTGGATCAACACACTTGTGCACGGCTCGGGTCTTGTCCTAGTACTACAGTTGTAGATATTGATCGGGTAGGAGTTGCCGGAAGCAATCAGGCAGGGGAGATTCGCGTTTTCGGTAGTGGTAGAAGATGGCCGAGTGGATGGGCGAAGCGTCG
>JAJZKY010000654.1 GCA_021803885.1 Planctomycetota bacterium | reverse complement strand
AACCATGGCTCCAAAGTGGCGCAAACTCGCTCGCGTCTCTCAACTACCTTATGGGGGTCGGAAGTCCTTCTGCGGGCACCTCGGCATCTCCCGTTATGCCTACTAGTGGGACAGTAAACGCGCGGGTAAATCCCGGTACGGGGCTGACGGGCATCTCAAGCCCCATAAACGCCTCGGGAGCATTCCAGGCCACGCCGCAGGCGGTAGGGGCGCGGACCTCTCCAACGGCAGGAGCGGGTCAGATCACAAGCCCGCTGAGCGGTGCCGGTACTGGCCGCGTGGGAAGCCTTCCAAGCGCCGGATTAAATCAAGGCTCTGGAGTCGTCGAACCGGCAAGTACGCTTTCGATTCCCGGAGTGCAGGGGAGCGTAAACCTTCCCGCCGTCAAGGCGCTCACAGGAACTCCGGACACGTCTCTCGGCTCCTTTGGGTCTTTGGCTCAGGCTCAATATCCGGGGGGTAATTTCCAAGCCCCGACAGCGGCGCAAGCGGCTGCGGAGCCGGGGTATCAGTTTGCGCTCTCGCAAGGCGAAAAGGCCATGCAAGCCAGCGCGGCGGCGAATGGCTCTCTCTTGACCGGTGGGACCATGAATGCGCTGGATTCCTATGCGCAAGGTCTGGCTGATACCAACTACAACACGGTCTATAATCAGGCCCTTCAAGGCTATCAGACCAACTACAATACATGGGCGAATCAGCAGGCTAATCAGTACAACCGGCTGGCGTCCATGTCTGGAATGGGCCAGGTGACTGCGCAGCAACTCGGAAGCCTGGGAGCCAATTCCGCCGGGCAAGTGGGGAATACGCTGTCTAATACCGCCAGCCAGATCGGGCAGCAGCTTAACAATATAGGGTCAGCCATCGGTTCGGGGTACGCTGGCAGCGCGAATGCTCTGGGAGGGGGAATTAGCGGTGTAGCTAACTCCCTTTCCAATGCGGCCATGCTTGGTCAATTGATGAATAATGGAGGATCCTTAAACTCACTCGGCTCTGCCACTTCCCAACTTAGTGCTTTGCAGAGTCTCGGACTCTAAGAAAGGAAACGATGCCCGGCATTCCTCTTCCCGCTTTGGCAATCCGGCCTCCGGCACCGCCGCCCAATCCCCTACAGCAGTTTGGGCAATTACTCGGCCTTCGGACAGTCGCTCAGGAAGAGCCTCTCGAAGTGCGCAGGATGGCTGAACGCAATCAGCAGCTTGGACTCCAAAACCAGATGCAGCAGCTTAATCTGGCCGATATTGCCGCTCAGGAAAAAGCATTTCAGAACCTCTCCGGAACTCAAGATCAACCGACAGGCGCGATTGCGAGGCGTGGAACTCAACCATCCTCGACTGGAGCCCCCACCTCTGGAGTTTCCGGAAAAGGAACGGGAGGCGTCCTTGGAGTTCTTAACCATTACATCCCCACGCTGATGAAAACGCCCGGGGTACTGCCTTCAACTATCTTTGGAGCGGTTCAGAACATTGAGAAGCTATACAACACGGCATCGGAAACAGCCAAGTACGATGCGGAAACAGGAACCACCAATTTAGCCACCGAGATCAAGCGTAACGACCTTGTTTCCGGGGAACTGAAGAATCTGCTTAAGCTTCCCTCTGCTCAGCTTGTTCCGGCACTCGTCTCTACTACGCAATCCCTGAGCCGCCAAGGTCTGATTGGACCCGATATTGCGCAGCAGGCGATGGCGATGGCGCAGTCAGGAAACCCTGAGATGATCCGGAACAAGCTAGGGTTTCTCTCCAATTCCATGCTTGCCCGCAGCGAGATTATGAAGAATGCGCAGGAAGAAGCCAGCGCGAAGTCTTCCACCGAATCCGCCACCCTTAAGCAAGTGCAACTGGCCTACGACCAGGCGCATGGTCTAGTTCCGGGCGTATCGCCAACGCAGCAGATGTTCGCAGACTGGATGCAGGCTCATCCGGGGGAAAATCCAGATCAATTCGCGCGTTTTACGGGACAACAAAGCCCCATGTATCAGGTGGCCAATGAGCAATTCCTTTCCCCGGAAGCGCAGTCAGCCCTGGGAAATCTATACGGCCAGACCGGGCACATGGCTCCAGGGCTCTCGAGGAGTCCCGCTACCGCCGCCGGAGTCGCGGAGGCCGCCGCAGAGCAAGCAGGACTGGGAGGAAGCTCTTTAGGCTCTCAGCAGGCTAATTATGCCGCCAACGCGGCTTCGCTGCGCCATCTCACACAGAACTACGATGCGGTGCAGGCGTTTGAAGGGACCGCTCAGCGCAATATTGATCTCTTGCAAGCAGCCGCTTCTAAAATTCCAGACTGGAGGGCGCGGTATGCCAACATTCCCATTCGAGCTCTGTCTGGGAGCGTCCTTGGAACGAAGCAGATGGCCGCATTCCGCTCGGCGCTCACCACGGCCCAGACCGAAGTGGCAAAGGTTTTGAACTCAGCCAATCTTTCAGGGCAACTTTCCGATTCCGCGCGGCATGAGTTGCAGCAGGTTATCGACGGGAATCTGTCGTATAACGCGATGGTTTCCACCCTCAAGATGGTACAGGCTGATATGCACAACCGGACCACAGCTTATCGGTCCCAACTGGAATCTATCCGCCATCGGATTGGCCTCCAGACGAGAATAAAAATCGGCCCCGACAACACCATCGAGGTTAGGGGGAAAGGGAGGTATCGCTTCAAGTCCGCAGCAGTCCTTCAACAATTTATGAATGAGGCGGGAATGCAATGAATCTGGAGCAATTAGTGGCGAAGTATGGAGGGGTGCCTGTGGATGAGGCTCCAGCATCCAGTCCCCTGGATGCCCTTTTAGCGAAGTACGGGGCTGAGCCCGTTGCTAATCCAGCGCCGGCTGGGCCGAATTACTCCATGCTTACGGCCAATCCGCATGGAGAAGGCGTCTACCAGATGATGTCTCCGGATGGCCAGACGCTGAATATCCCCTATGGTAATGTGCCAGCCCTCATGCCGCTGAGAGGATGGAAATTCGCCTCGCCGGCCGTCCAAGCCACCTATGCCCGCGATTATGCCGCCGATCCCTCCCGAGCAACCTTCTGGAATGCTCTCACCAATCCCATCGGGTCCGGGGGAGAGAATCAAGGGCCCATTTCCGCAGTCCAACAGGTGGGGGGAGAAGCGATCAAAGCCCTGAAACAGCAGGTTACTTCTTTGCCGGAAATGATCCCTAATCTATGGAACACTGTCATGCATCCGGTGGACACTGCGGAGGGTCTGAAAAACTGGTTTCAGGAAAAAGAGGCGCAAGGCGGTCTGCCTTTGGCCCTTGAAGATACGGCAGGACAGCTTGCTGGCATGGTAGTGGGAGCCGATGCCCCGTCTGTGCCATTTTCGGGAATGGATATGTCCGATTTTCCGGCGGTGGAAAAGGTCGCTCCCGACGTTCTCAAGGAAGGGCTGGGAGGACCGCTTACTAGGCTTGTGACCGGCGGAAAGAGCGCGGAGGAACTTTACCAGAAGGCGCTCCGGTTGCCAATCACTATGAGCACTGAAGAGCGAGAAGCCCTCACGCAAACCGGATTGAGAGAAAAAATCCTTCCGCGCCAATCTGGCCTCGACAAACTCGATCAGACAGTGGCAGACCTCCAAGGTAAGGTCCGTGCAGCTATTGATACG
>JAJZKY010000653.1 GCA_021803885.1 Planctomycetota bacterium | reverse complement strand
CAAACCTCAATGCCAGGGATTCCTCTCCACCCTGTTCCACCCCGACAGAGAGCATCACTTCGCCCGCATGAGTGAATTTGATGGCATTGCCCACGAGATTGAAGAGGATCTGACGCAGGCGCCCTGGATCGCCCACCACCCGCTGCGGAACCTCCGGCGCCACATCGCAGAGCAGTTCAAGTTTCTTTTCCGCTGCGCGTACCGCCAGGGTCTTCATGGCCATCTCCACGCAATCGCGCAGATCAAATTCCACCGATTCCAGAACAATCTTGCCCGCCTCGATCTTGGAAAAGTCCAAGATGTCATTAATCACATAGAGCAGCGTGTCGGCGGAAAACTGCACCGTCTCCAAATACTCCCGTTGCTCCAAAGTCAGGCTGGTGTCGAGCGCCAACTGCACCATGCCAATCACCCCGTTGAGCGGGGTGCGAATTTCATGGCTCATGTTGGCCAAGAATTCACTTTTCGCTTGGTTGGCCGCCTCGGCTGCAATGTGGGCCTTCACGATCTCTTGTTCCGCAATTTTTTGCTGCGTTATATCCCGGCCCATGCCGACGATGCCCACAATGGTTCCGTCTTCTTCTTGAAGCGGCACCTTGGTTGTCAGCAACCAGCGCTCGTTGCCCTGTTTGTCAAAAATCTGTTCTGCCTGGCTCACCAAATGTTTGCCGGTGCGAATGATGTTTTGTTCATCCTGAAAAAATGGGCTGGCAACGGCTTTGGGATAGAAATCGAAGTCCGTTTTCCCCAACAAAATCTCCGGAGAGTCCACGCCCATAAACGCGGCCACGCTTCGGTTGGCCAACACAAACTCGCTCTTGCGATTCTTGGCGTAGATATGGTCTGGAATCGTCTCCGTCAGGGTGGCCGTAACGGCCTCAATCAACTTCAGATCGCACACCCCTGCATTGCGCCATCCCAATCGGCGCAGCACTCGGTACAACCCGCGCATCCAGGGGATCGATGCCAGGCCCACTGCAAGCCCAAATAGAAGCGTCGCCGCCAAAGCTCCGGCCCCCGAAGCAAGGCTTAGCCCTGGCATCCAGTGCCGCAAGCCATCCCAGGCAGCCAGCCCCAGCACCACCAACAGGCCTGCCCCCAGCCGCGCACTGGCGTGTCCACCGAGCTTTACCTTCTTGTGGGCACTTTGTACTTGCATGCCTGCTTCCTCGCCTCCAACCCTGTGCATCCCCGACAACACAACCGCTATCGACGCACATCTGCCTTATCGGCACGCACCTGCGGAAACGCGAGCAATCCCGGCTCCACCGGAGATGGCATCGGCCCTTCGTGGGACTGCAGGTTGGCTAGAAATTCCAAAACCGGCTGGGGTTGCCCAAAATAAAAGCCTTGAAAGCGCGTGCATCCCCGTGCAGCCAGAAATTCCAATTGTGCCTTGGTCTCCACGCCTTCGGCCACCACTTCCAGCCCTAGCTGGGCTGTAATCGACAAAATGGCATCGATCAACACAGCATGGTTGGCGTCCTTGGGTGCAGATTGCACAAAGCTGCGATCAATCTTTAACTCGTCCAACGGCAGCGTTTGCAGATAGAACAAGCAGGAATAGCCCGTGCCAAAATCATCAATGGAAATGCGCACGCCCAAGGCGCGCACCTCCTCCAACACCTGCACCACGCTGTCCATGCGCGACAGAAACTGGCCCTCCGTCACCTCCAGGGTCAGCCGCCCGGCGGGAGCTCCCGTCTCCTCCAGAATCCTGCGTACAAGCGCGGCAAATCCCGGTTGCCGCACCTGCCGCGGGCTGACATTGACGGAGAGCGAATACTGCTGGCTCAGATGTGCGGTCTGCGCCAACAAGATGCAGCTTTGCCGCAGCACCCACTCCCCAATCTCCAAGATGGCTCCGCTCTCCTCCGCCAGAGGAATAAAAATATCCGGCGCAACCGGCCCCAGACCGGGATGCTCCCAGCGCAACAAAACTTCGGCACCCCGAATCCCGCCCTGCGCGTTGCACTTGGCCTGCATTGCCAAGGAAAACTCATTCCGGGCCAGCGCACCGCGCAGCGGCTGGTCAAAGGCACGACGACGGCGCAGATCGGTCGCCATCTCTTTCGTAAAGATGCTCATCCCGTCCCGCCCAGACTCCTTGCTCCGATGCAGTGCGATGTCGGCTTGGCGCAGAATCTCCTCGGCTCCCGCCTGATCCGGCGTGGGAAAGAGTGCAATGCCCAGGCTCACCGAAACGGATGCATCCCCGCCCGGCAGCTTCACCAAATCCGAGGCCAGCAAACGCAACTTCTGCACCACGCGCTCGACGGCGCGCAGGGCCGCCTCCTGCGTCAGGCCCAAGTCTTCCAACACCACCACAAATTCATCCCCGCCATACCGGGCCACCGTGTCGCGCTTGCGCAACCCCACACTCAGCCGCTGGCCGATGGTGCGCAGGAAGAAATCTCCGGCAGCATATCCATACAAGTCATTGATGGGGTTGAAGTGATCCAAGTCCAGCAACACGGCCGCACCCCATTGCCGACACCCCTGTGCGGCCAAAAATGCCTGCTGCAACCGCTCCATCAATTGCGCGCGATTCCACAGTCCGGTCAGAGGATCAAAGTGCTCCAACCGCTGCATCTGCAGCCGCATCCGCTCCTGCGCCAGTTCTCTGCCCAACGCTGCGCCCAGCATGTCGAGGACATCCCGCGTCACGGCATGCACATGCACCTGCACCTCGGTCTCCATGTCCAGCGCCCCCTCCAGCACGCCATGGCTCAACAAAGGAATCAGGCAATGTCCATGCGGAGTGGGCCGCGCGGAGTTTCCAGAGAGTGCTGGACAAACGCCCGTGACCAGGATCTGCCCCGCCGCTGCTGCCGCTGAGGACAGGTACGCATTCAGACTTTCGCAGCAGGCCGTGTGCTCTGCGTCGTGCGCATCCGTTCCGCCTCCGTTCGCCATGCCCACCACCGACCATGTCGCCTCGCTGCAACCGGAGGAATCGGACTGCGCAGCATCGGGATCCTGCCGGTTGCCCCCCGCAGGCCACTCGGTCCGACCAATCAGAATGGCCCGCGTACAAGGGATGGCTTTGGATTGCACACAGAGATCCTGCAGCACGCGCTGCATCCGCGAGGCAAAGCTACCCTCCTCGTCCAGATGCCGGTGCATGTGTAGTAAAAACCTTGCCAAGCGGGCATGTCCGCCACGGACGCGATTGACCTCACGCAGCGCATAGACCAACACCGCCAGCAGGAACCCGGCCAGCCCCGGCAGCATCCAAAATTCTGCGGAGGAGATCGAAGCCCAATTTTGCCCCCCTACGCCCGCCCAGGAAAGCCCCATCCACTCCACCCCAACCAGCAACAACATTAGACACAGCCCAGCCAACAGGCCTTCCCCGACAAAACGTTTCGATAGAACAATTTTGTTGTTGCGCTGGAGTGGCATCGTTGGCTCCGCCTAGCCTATCCCATCACAATAGTCCAGAAAGGGGATTTTCGGCGGTCAATTGTTGCAAATTCAGGGAGAAATTCCGCTTTTAGGCAACGCGAGCCAGCGCTTTCCCACTTTGCAGCCATGCAATACCCAAGCCATGACGGAATTTTGGCCCCATTTCCCAATGGCATCGGCCCCGGACCGGCCCACGAGCGG
>JAJZKY010000652.1 GCA_021803885.1 Planctomycetota bacterium | reverse complement strand
GTGGCACAGCAGTGGAGAAATTAACTATGAGGTATCTGATAAAGATGCCGCGATTGCCCGACTGGCGCAAATTTACAAAGACGCGTCCATAGACTACCTCGATGGAATTACCGTGGAATATGACACCTGGTGGTTTAATGTCCGCAAAAGCAATACCGAGCCTTTGTTGCGTTTAAACCTGGAGGCCAATACGGCCGAAACGATGAAAAAGAAGCTTGACGAAGTTGGTCGGCTTCTTGGAACGCCAATATCGCACTAACGCAACCCAGTTGGCGTATAGGAACTGTTGTTTTGAGCCGCACGCTCAAAGTATTAAATTTGCATGATGGCAAACGTCGGTTATGGCCAATCATTCCTTGAGACATTTTTTTACAGGGTGCATGGATGTACCAAAAGCGATTTTCTTGCAAAGCGGTCCTTGGTGTGATGCTTTTCGCCGCGATGCTGATGGCGATGCCGGTCACCGCTCGAGCAGAAACGCTCGCCGGTCGGATCGCGGGCTTGTTAACCAATCCGCAACTGCGCGGCGGGCAGGTTGCGATTAATCTGGCGGAATTGCGCAATGGGCGTGCCGTCGCTGTTTACAGTTATAATCCCGATTTGCCGCTTATGCCGGGTAGTTGCGGGAAATTGCTGACAACATCGGATGCCTTCGATCATTTGGGGCCGCACGGCACGATACAAACGCGCCTGTACCGTGTGGGAGATAATCTGGTTATTGTCGGCGGCGGTGATCCGGCACTTGGTGATCCGGTACTATGCCAGCAGGCAGGCTGGAAAGTCACAACCGCCTTTGATAATTGGGCACAGCACCTCAAGGCGATGGGGGATAAGACATTTCATAATATATATGTCGATGATTACATTTTTAATCATCATTTTCATGATCCATTATGGCCGGGAGGCGGGCAGCGGCTGGACTGGTATGAGGCCTCTGTAGGGGGGCTTAACTTTGCCATGAACTGCGTGCAGTGGGTACCGGTAGTCAACGGCAATGGCAGCATCGGCGTATCTTTAACGCCCAATACGCCATATACGCCCGTAACGATCGCCGCGAAGCGTGGCCCGCAAAGCGTCTGGCTCTGGCGGTCACGCGGTAATAATCACTTCTTTATGCACGGAACGGTCCGGCAAACCGGACAATATCCGATGCAGGTGACAATCCATGATCCCGGTCTATACACCGGCAATGTACTGCGGCAATCGCTGATCAATCAGGGAATTTCCATTTCGGGGCAGGTTTTGCGGGCGCCATTATCCGTGGTGGCCACCAGGGAACATGCGCAACCGGAATTGCTGGCCACCTATGAAACCCCACTTACCGCAATTCTCCATCGTGCCAATACCGACAGTATCAATTTAATGGCGGAATGCCTGTGCAAGCTTCTCGGTCATGATGCCACCGGTCAAAGCGGAAGTTGGCATAATGGTGATCGCGCCATCAAAGCTTATTTAGGAACACTGGGTATTCCGGACAGTTGGGTCACCATGGTGGACGGGTCCGGTCTTTCACATCATGACCATGTAGCGCCGGCGGCGTTTACAACCGTGCTGGCGCATATCGCCTCTGAACCCGACGGCAGTGTTTTTATTCACAGCCTTGCACGGCCTGGCCACGGAACCCTCATTTACCGTCTGCGCGGCTCGGGAATCAGGCGGTTTATCCGCGCCAAAGACGGTCATGTTACCGGAGCTTCCACCATCAGCGGATATATGTTTTTGCCGCACCGGCATTTTGTTTTCTCCATTATGGTCAATCACTATCGAGGCAACGTGAACAGTTGGGAGGATCAGGTTATCATCGCATTGTATCAATGGGCGGTGGGGCGGCTGCAATAGGCCATCGAATCCTGTTGGAGCAATTATGACTCTATCCAATCCAGATCAGGCTTCGCTTGTGCTCTCTGGTGCGGCAATATTGCCTGACTGCCATGCACTGCTATTCAATTCTGCAATTGCGGTAGTTGATGGGGTCATTCAAGCCTGTGGTGATCGTTCACACATCCGGAGGCAGTTTGCCGGAATTCCTGAAGTCCATGTTGATGACTGCGTCTTGATGCCCGGATTTGTCAACGCGCACAGCCACCTTGAGTTATCATTTCTCGCAGGTCAGATTCCCGGCCCGGCACGTTTCCCGGATTGGGTTTTGCAGCTCATGGCTGCGTATCCTTCCGCAGCCGATGCCCCAGACGTGTTCGCGGCATCAGCGTTGCTTGGAGCGCAGGAAAGCATCCGCTTTGGTGCCACAACAGTCGGTGACATTTCTCGTCAACATGCTATCGTGCGGCCCGCCTTGCAGGCCACATCCCCGCTTGGCATTGTCAGTTTTGGTGAAATTACCGCGCTTGGAAGCTCGCGTGGGCAACTAGAGGCCCGGCTGGCGGCAGCGATGGATTGCAAAACCACCGATCGTTTCTCCATCGGCTTGTCTCCCCACGCACCCTATTCGGTGGAAGGACCGGCTTTGGAAACAATCGTTAACATGGCCCGGAGATATCAACTGCCTTTATCCATGCACCTTGCAGAATTAAAGGAAGAACGCGAGTTTCTCAGAGATTTTTCCGGCCCGTTGGGAAAAAGCTGGATGCTCATGAAGCGTTTGGATTTATTAGATGATTTGGTTCCGATGTTTGCCGATGGGCCAATCCAATGGGCGCAACATTACGGATTGTTCAATGCCGGCGTGCCGGTCGTATTGGCGCACGTGAATTATGCTGATGATACTGACCTGGATATTCTGGCCGGAAGCGGGGCTGCGGTGGCTTATTGCCCGCGAACGCGACATTATTTCGGCCATGATGAAATTGCTCCACATCCCTGGCAGGATATGCGCAAACACGGGATACGGGTGTGTCTGGCGACAGATTCCATGGCCAGCAATCCGGATTTATCTCTTCTGCGTGAGGCGCAATTTTTGCAACAGCAGTGCCCATCGATAGATTCTCAACTATTAATTCAGATGATCACCACCGAACCGGCGGCCGCTCTGGGGCTGGGACAGCAAATAGGTCGGCTCGCATCCGGATTTGCCGCAGATATCATCGCAATGCCCGTCCCGAGGAATGCTCTTGCTTCAGCGGCGAGCTTTGCCGATTATCTGGTGTGTAAGGCACCATTGCCACAAAAAGTGTGGATACACGGACGTGAGGTATTTTCTGCCAGCCGATCCAATTGATCGCCCATGCCAGCGGGCGGTTTGTTACCAAGTACACACTATATGGCCCTATAGCGCTTTGGTCTGCCGGGGCCATCCGCGCCCATTATTACTGTTGGTTCAAAAGGGCCAGCGCCTGCCGCCACTCCATATAACGGTACGGAATCTGGAATTCCTCGTGCAGGGCTACAATTTTCTGGTGATAGTGCTCGTAGCGCTCCTGCTGCCAGGATTCTGCCGTGGTATCACAAAAGTAAATTCGGCACCCCAACGGGCGGGCGGCTCTTGCTGTACATAAGCCATCTATTTGCCACGGACAGCCCGGACTGAATTCTCCATCTTCCATATACAGCGGCAGCGGAAAAGTTATCCCACTGCGGATTGCATCAGCGAATTGTTTGGCATTTATTTCGACTCCAGTGATGTGCTGAAAGCCCGCCAACTCCAGCGTGCTGACATATAG
>JAJZKY010000651.1 GCA_021803885.1 Planctomycetota bacterium | reverse complement strand
ATCAATACGTCATCGCAGGGTGCAGGCGGTGCCGGTGCGATCGCCCTATACTCAGGTACAGGTACAATCGCCATCGGCGGATCGACGTTCAACAGTTCAGGCGCTGGAGGCGGAGCGGCTGGAATCCAAACAGGGGCTGATGTAACGCTTTCCGGTGGGAACAGTATTACGACAAGCGGAGGCACGGGTGCCACCCTGGGCGGCGGCGGGGGCATCAGTGGTACCGCAACAGCTCTGGTCGTGGGAGGCGGTTCGGGTAATGGTGGCGCTGGCAACGGAGGCGGGATTTCCGGCGGTGCCGCAAGTGCCGGCTCGGCGACGCCAAATTCCAGTGCGGGTGGGAGTACCAGCGGCGGCAGCAGCGGTGGCGGCGCACCCGGTGCCGCCGGGGCATTGAGTGTTACAGGCAGTGGTACAGGTAACTCGATTACCGTTAATGGACCGATTACGGGAAGTACCGGCGCTGCAACTTTTTCATCGCCGACGATTGATCTTAATGCCTCCATTTCCGCGCCGGTATCAGTAGCAGGTACAGGTGTGAACTTGGTGGCAGTTGGGGCATCGGGCAGCTATAAAGGAGATATTCAGCAGGGTGTTTCGCTGTTGGCCAGTGGCGGCACGCTTGATTTGACCGCATTAGCCGGCACAACATCTTCAGATAACGTTATTTTTGGCTTGCCGATCAAGATTCTTGGATCAACAACTGGAAGCGTCACGGCGGCGTCATGGACCACCAGTGTGATCACTGCGGCGGTAACAATCCAGGGCGATTTTTCGGCATCCGCGACGAGCGGCAATGGCTTTGATTTTCAGGGCGACACGACCATTTCAGGCACCACAATTCTCAAGAGCACCAATTCCGCGCAAGTCTTTGGAGGTACAGTTACTCTAGGTTCTGAGACTTTGACTCTGAATGGCACAACTCTTACTGCTGGCGGCAGCCCTGCGTTTTCAGGCAGCAGCGGTACATTGAATCTGGGTTTCAGTGCTTCAGGGGTATCTGTGAGCTCTTTCAGCGGCGTTGGCACGCTGAACTTCACGACCCCGTTTACGTTTGCTTCCGGTGAAACGCTCGCGGGAGCCAGTGGCACAACAACATTTCAGGCCGCCGTAACGCTAGATGGAGCCGATGCCATGGATACCGGGACCAGTAGCGGGAATGTTGTATTTGCTTCCGCACTCAATGCCAGCACGGCGGCTGATTCGCTGACAATCGGCACAACAACGGTGCTTGAAAGCGCCACATTTGATCAGAATGTCGGCGCAACGCTCGCCCCGGTTTCTTTGACGGTCAACGGAGCGACAACACTTGATGGCAATGTCACCACCACAGGTGCGCAAAATTACACCGGTGCTGTGGCGCTGGCGGGTACTCCGATCAAACTTTTGGGTGCCACACTCAACGCTTCTTCGCTGTCTGGTGCGTCGTTCCGCGGGGCGGGAGAGACCCTGAATCTGGACTTTAATTCCCGCGCCAATTTAGGGGCTATCAGCACGTTGGGCATTTTGGAGGATACCGGTACGGGCACCACCACGCTTAACGGGAATATCACCACGACGGGCGCGCAAAGCTACGCTGGAGCTGTGACACTGGCGGCGACGCCCATAATGCTGACGGCCAACAGTGGTAGCGTGGTCCAAACCGTTACATTTGGCAGCACGGTGGATGGAGCTGATACGCTGAATATCGGGAGCACCGGAACGGTTTCCAACGCGGTATTTGAAGGTAAGGTGGGCGGCACGACCAACCTGGCGGCGTTAAACGTCAGCGGAACCACTTCCCTGGGTGGAAATGTGACCACCACCGGCGCGCAGAACTTCCTTGGCGCAGTGACGCTTAACGCGTCACCGAGTACGCTCACAGCCAACAACAGCGGCACGGCTGAAGCGATAACCTTCGGCAATACAATAAATGGTGCTGACGCGCTGAATATCGGCGGCGGAGGATTAATATCCAATGCGGTGTTTGACGGTGACGTGGGCAGGACAACCAACCTGGCGGCGTTAAACGTCAGTGGAACCGCTTTGCTACGTGGAAACATTACCACAACGAGCGGGCAGGCGTATGACGGTACTTTGACGCTCAACGCCGCCAATATTACGCTGACTGACAGCGGCGTAACCGGAATAACATTGAATTCCGTCGTGGCGACGTCGTTAGATAATCTCGCGATCAGCCAGACCGGCACGGGTACGGTTTCGTTGGACGGCAGTATCGCAACTCTCAATAATTTCAGTGTCGCCACTGCGGGGACGATCATCTTACGGGGGAGCATCACGGCCACTGACCTGGCCATATCTACATCTTCTACCGGCGGCGGGAATCCCTTGAGCGTACCGGTTGCCGTTACCATTAACGCCGATACGCAGAGTTATGCGGCAACAGGCACCGGCGATACCTTGGGAAGCCTCGCTAATCTCCTACTTGCCGATACCGCCGGCACCGCCGCACCGCGCAGCATCTCTTTAACGCAGGATGCAACAATTCAGGATACCAGTTTGCCTGCGCTGACGCAGTTTACAACCGGCGTCTTAACAGGCAGCAGCTACTCCATCACGTCGTTAAGTGGAAATATTACTCTGGCAGGCGGCAGTTCGACGCCCGTATCGGATGCGAATCTCATCCTCAGTGCGCCGCACGGAAATATATCGCTGGGAGCATCTGGCGCTTTTACAATCAGCTCACTTACGGCCACCTCCGCGACGACTGGGGCTATTACATTAGAGGGCAATGTTACAACCACGAACGGACAAACATATAACAGTGCCGTGACGCTGGGTGTCGGTGCTACGCTGACCACAACCAATAGCGCGGTAACCTTCGCTTCGAAAGTGGACTCTGCCTCAGGTATTGCGGAAGCTCTAACCGTCAACGCCGGTACCGGAACCGTGACCTTCGGCGGCGCGGTCGGGGCCGTGAATCCATTGGCTAGTCTTACTGTAGATAGCCCGACGATCATCAACGGCGGTGCGGTGACAACTACCAACGGACAAATTTATCACGGTAGCGTGACGTTGGGTGCCAATACGACCCTTACAGATCCGACATTTGTTGACGTTATCAACACCGTTAATGGTTCTGGATTTTCTCTGACTCTGGCTGACAGCGGCGGCGCTAGCACCCTGGGCAGTGCCGTAACGACCAACTCGTTAACCATTACCGCCGGAACAATTGCGCTTAATGGCGGTACGGTAACCACATCCAATGGGCAGAATTATATCGGTGCGGTGACGCTGGGGGCCAATACCACGCTGACCGATCCGACATCCATTGATTTTGCCAACGCGGTAAGTGGTGCAGGATCGTCTCTGACTTTGGCTGACAGCGGCGGCACCAGCACGTTTAGCGGTACCATAACCACCAATGCGTTGCATGTTACCGCCGGCACAATTGCGCTCAATGGCGGTGCGGTAACCACATCGAACGGGGAGAATTTCAACGGTGCGGTGACGCTGGGTGCCAATACCACACTGACTGATCCGCTATCGATCGCGTTTCTTAATACCGTAAGCGGCCCAGGATTTTTCCTGACTCTCGCCGACAGCGGCGGCACCAGCACGCTGGCGGGTGCCCTAAACACCAACTCCTTAAATATTACCGCTGCCGCTGAATACCGC
>JAJZKY010000650.1 GCA_021803885.1 Planctomycetota bacterium | reverse complement strand
ACTGTTGATCCACTGTAAAAACACCATCGGTAATGGAATCAAGAATTGGGTCTCGATTGGGGTTGATTAAATCAGCGGACATCCAGAACGCTCCTTCGTGTCATCATCGCACCGATTATTTTAGCTGAATTTTGCGACGGCATCGGAATCGCCTTTTACAGTGCGGCATGGCGTTCGGGAATGACAATGTTTTGTGTTAAGCCGGGATCCTGGGTGAGTTGTCCGTGAATGGAGTCCAATTGACCGCAGAACATTTCCGGTTGCGCCAGTTGCGCAAAAGCGGCTTTGGCTCCGGTACCGAGTTTTTCCCGCAAGGCCGGATTTTCCATCAGGGCGTTAAGCCGGGCCGCCAGTTCCCGCGGATCGTCCGGCGGGGCCAGCAGAGCGCTAGTTCCATCTTCCAATAATTCACCGACTTGATCGGTCCTGGCGCTGATAATTGGTTTTCCCAAAGCCATCGCCGCCAGCAGACTGCTGACGCCCGCAGCCCGCCGGGGCGTAAAAAGAAAAATATCCGCCAGCGCCACCAATTGTCCCCACGTATATCGGCTGGGTGCCAGGACCACCAGTTGCGGGTCTTTTAAGGTGCGTGCAAAGGATTGATAACCGGCGTAAGGATTCACCGCCTCTTTACGCGGTACATCATCGTTTCGAATCAGCGCCCAAAGATCCGCATTGGATTCCGCGACAATGCCCACCGCCCAGATGGCCAGATCATGCCGCATGGATTCTTCCGACCATCCCCCTAACAGCACACAAGGCCCTTCCCGCGCCTGCATTCCCAGTGATCGCCGCAGATTTACCGGCAGAGCTTTGGCCACCGGAGCCAGCCAGCCCGCCGGGCTGACGCGCGCCAGATGATTGTGCGGTATGCCCGCCGCCGCCAGTGCGGCAAGCGTGCTCTGCCATGGCGTAATAAATAGCCAGCGGGCGCGGCGCAGATGACCGCGCAGTTGCCGCAACTGCGCCGCATCCGGCGGAGCCTGAATAAAAGCGATATGGCCGCCCGAAAAACCGTGCAGGCGGCTGGCCACGGCCATGCTCCAGTAACCCCAGGCATGAATGTGGGTTGGATTATTCACCTTCACCCATTGAGTCAGCGCCCGGCCCATGGTGGGGTCCCAGCGTGTCAGCGTTCGATTCCATGTGATGATTTTTTTTTCGATGCCCGCCTCGATCGCCGCGTCCAGCCATCCATGATGGCCAAAAATTAAGACCCGATGCTCTCCCGGTACACCATGTACCGCCAGGGCGATGGTATCCAGAACATCCAGACCGCTGGTAGGATCGACTACATGCACAATTCGATTCAAACGTTCATACTCCATGCTGCGGAAAAATAACCCGGTCACGCCGGCCATGGCCACCGTAGGCCTTCAGACTCTTACCATAGTATATCCGCCGTATTAAATACCGGGCCGTCTGTGCAGGCTAATTTGTATACCCATTCCGCCGCGCCTGCGGGCCGATACTTGATTACACAGCTTTGGCAAGTACCCATGCCACACGCCATCGGCTGTTCGAGAGAAACATAACACGCTAACTTTAAGCGGGCCGCCACCGTGGCGGTCGCGCGCATCATCGCGGTTGGCCCGCAACAGAATATAACCCCTCCGGGCACTGAGGCTCCAGACACATAGTTCTCCAGTGCCTCGGTGACCAGGCCTTTTTTCCCCAGTGAACCATCATCGGTTGCTATAAGGCAGGGAATGTTATACTTCGCAAATTCATGAACATTAAGCGTCGGCTCCAAGGTGACCGGGCCGGTGATTTTCAGCGGTATAAGCTCTGCACGCTGGGCGCCAATGAACGCCAGCGCCTTGACGCCCAGCCGGTGAAGTTTTTCCGCCAGGTAGATCAGCGGTGGTATTCCCACCCCGCCGCCAACCAGCAGGGCCACTCCCATATCCGCCGGAGTTGGAAAACCATTTCCCAATGGGCCAAGAATTGAAAGGCTCTCGCCGGTGTGCAGCGTCTGCATGCGTTGCGTGGCCTGGCCGATAACGCGATAGATCAGATCGATATCCGTATACCCGGAGGCGGTATTATCCCGCCGGCCGGCGATGGAAAACGGACGACGCAGAAAGGGCTGCGGACCCAGTAAATATGGTTCATTAAAGCGCGGCGGTGGTAAGCCCGGCTCCCAACACCGTATCCTTGTGGCCTCGGATGACGCAGGCCCGGAAAGCTCGTCATCCGCAGCGGGAGAACATAAAATCTGTACAAATTGTCCCGGTTCACCCGGAGGAAAATTATTCACCCGCAGTGTCAGCCGATAATGCGCGCAGCACAACAAGTGATTCCTCACCACCGTAGCTGAAAATTCGCCCCGCTTACGTATTGGGTCAGTTATGGCGCCAAGTTGATCCGAGCCGTTCGTCATGGTCCAAAGCATACAATGTGTGCATGATGCCCGCCAGCGGTGACATAGGCATGGAGCGTTGAAGCCCGGCCCTGGCGACCAACTGTAAATCCATAATATTTATAAGACTAAACAAACAACGTCCATTTTAGAGTTATCGCTGAAGCTCCATAGTAAATCCAGACGAAACAGGAAATGGGAATTTTGCGCCGGCGTGTCCGCCTTGTGGCGATGGTTCGAGAGAGGCTCGCCTACGTCGCCGCCAGGAGATATTATTATGATGCTGCCGCGATCACATCGTGCCTTTACCCTGGTGGAACTTCTGGTAGTTGTAACGATTATTCTATTACTGATCGGGATTATTCTACCGGCATTACGCAAAGCGCGGGAATTGGCTAATCGCGCTTCCTGTGCGGCCAATTTGCTTACGTGGGGACAGGCGTCGTTATTATTTGCAAAAGATCACCAGGGTTTTTTCCCCGCGGCGTGGGGCTTTGGGAATGGCAATGCCCAAAGTTCCTATCCCAAATATGGAATTTCTCAGGACCCCGTCAATGGATGCATCTTTCCGATGATCCTTAATAACGACTCCGCCGATGAGACTCATGCCCAATACGGTGCCCAGTGGCGGCGTTTTGGCACGCCCTATTCCACGTTTTTGCAATATGGCGGCACCGGGTCCGTCACGGTCATGTCGGGTTTTGGCGCTGCGGTTGCCAGCGCCACCAGTGGTTTGGAAATTCCCTATATTTCAGGGCTTAATTCCAGTAATTGGGGTTACACCGGCTATGATCTGACTACCTGGGGACTTGATAACGGGTTAAGTAAGGCTCCCAAGCCCAGCACGTATGTCCGCCTGGCGCCGTGGATGATCTGCCCCAGTTCCGATTATCAAAGCGCTCTATATGCCGGCGACCAGCCGGGCGACTGGGGTTTCTGGATCACCGACACATATATGTATGTCGGTGGCACGGTCGTCCGCACACAGCATAGCTTTGCGCAGCTCACCACCAATTTGCCGAAAGGTGCGTTGTTTGCCGGACAGGGTATGGTTGAAACCAGCGGGTACAATGGCAATTTGCTGCCGATATGGGGCAATCGCCGCAATGAGCCGGCGACCACGGATCAGGATTCACCGCAGTCGATTCTGGCGGCGGATGCCATCGCGTGGGGGGGGCAATCAACAGGAACAAAATGGCGTACCTATGAGTGGTCAGGGCAATATGTACCTCATTAACCATCCAAGTTACAGTAATCAGT
>JAJZKY010000649.1 GCA_021803885.1 Planctomycetota bacterium | reverse complement strand
GCCCCGCACTTTCTTACGGCACACCCGCCAAACCCGCCGCCGCCACTCGCGCGCAACACGCCGGCTTCCTTAAACTCCCGCGTGAATTTTCATGGCTTCAGTCCCATGACACAATTCTCCATTCGCCAAGAAGTAAGCGTGTCTTATTCAGTTATATCAGCCCAGGGATCCACACTAGGCCGCGAGATGGAATGTGATTAGTTGAGGTGTAGTAGAAAAAAATTAATGACTGTGATTGGCAGCGTTCACATATGGAAAATCGTTGATTGTATCGCCCGCGATTCGAACAATAGCCGTAACCCAGTGCGCAAAGATGTGTGGAAAAGACAGGCGATGGTAAAAACACGCTCAACTTTCGCGATACCGTTGATGCTAGCCATATTAGGGCTAGCCGCCACGGAACATGGCAGCGCGACGCGACTGCCGAGCCTGGTATTTGTAGAAACGGTGCGGGAATCTCCCGACCTATTCGTACGGCGGTTTCCGCTCGGGAGCCGCCTTGTGCGCTGGTCGCCGGATCACGCCGTCCCGACCGACCTTACCCCCGATTTGTACGCTGCTGCCGACCCGCGCGTTTCCTTCAATGGGCGTCAGATCTTGTTTGCCGGGCAGCGCCGGCGCGGCGGGCATTGGCAAGTGTGGCGAATGGCCGCCATGGGCGGAAAACCAATCCAGGTGACACATTGCGCGGCGAATTGTTTGCGTCCGGCCTGGCTGCCTGGCGGTTGGATCATTTATACGTTACAGGGAGGGGAAGCGGGGAGGCTTGGTTCGCAGATTTACCGATCGAGAGCCAATGGCGGCGAGCCGCAGCCCATCACCTTTGGTCCGGGTAACTTTCGCGTGGAAGCAGTCCTGCCCAGCGGCCGCTTGTTGGTCTCAGCGGCGTCGCCGTTGGTTGCAGACGCATCGAGAAGCGCGCGGGCGTTGTATACGCTGCGGCCCGATGGGTCCGCGTTACGGCTGTTTCGGGGCTCCTATCCGGCACACACCGTGCCCGGCAGCGCTCGTGCCATGCCCCATGGAGTGGTGGCGTTCATTGCTCGCCGGGCGGCTTCCGCGGCGCACCACGCTCCAGCCGGATGGGGCGATCTGGCATGGTACACGCCTCAATCGCCGCACGCGGTGCGAGTGCCGCGGGCGATGCCAGCCTTCAATTCGATACGGCCGTTCCAAGGCCAGCGCTGGCTGCTCAGCGGCACAGCGCTCGATAAAATGGCGGGGTGCGGCATCCATATTTTCGACTCCGCGACCGGCCGCCTTGCGGCTTCCGTATATAGCGCACCGGGCATCACTTGCGCGCAAGCGACGCCGCTCACATCGCATCCCACGCCGCAACTGTACTTCAGCCTAGTCAATCCGCAACTTGCGAGCGGCCGTGTCATTTGTTTGGATGCCTACCGTTCGCCTGGCGCACCGGGCGATCATTTGCCTGGCGGGTTGATGCGGGTGCGGGTTATGGCATTGGAGCACGCGCAACCGGAGATGCTCGGCGCGGCGCAGGTCGAACCCGACGGCTCCTTTTACCTGCGCTTGCCCGCGAATCTGCCGCTGCGCTTCGATCTCCTCAACGCCCGCGGCGCAGTGGTGAAAGCGCAGCGAAGCTGGATCTGGATACGGCCCGGCGAAGATGCCGGTTGCGAGGGCTGCCACGAAGGCCCCGCGCTCACGCCGGTCAACCATTGGCCGCGGGTGCTCCGGCGTCTCCGCGCGCCGATTCCCATCGGCCTGCCTGCGGCGGCTCCGAGAAGCGCCGCGAAAGTGAGGACCCGATGACGCTTTCGAGACGACAACTGCTGGCCGCCGCGGCCGCTGCCGCCCCATGGGGCGCGCTGCGTGGCTGGGGGCTGGGACGCGTCCCCCGGGATGCGCCTCCCGCCGGACCACAATTTCTGGATGTTACGGCGCGCTCGGGCATTCATTACCGGCATTCCTTCGGCGAGAAGCATCTCAGCTCGATCCTGGAAGGCACGGGCGCCGGCTGCGCCTGGCTGGATTACAACAATGACGGCTGGCTCGATCTTTACGTTGCCAACGGGCGCTATCTCCCTGGCGTGACGAATCATTCCGCGCCGGACGGCCGTGATGCCACCAACCATCTCTACCGCAACAACGGCGACGGCACCTTCACCGACGTCACCCGTGAAGCCGGCGTTGGCGGCCGTGGCTTTGCCACCGGAGTGACCGTGGGGGACTTTGACAACGATGGCTGGCCGGATATTTTTATTACCGGGTATTTGCAGTCCGTGCTCTATCACAACAACGGCGACGGCACCTTCACCGACGTTACCGAAGATGCCGGGGCTGGCAACCCGTACTACGCCACAGGCGCGGCTTTTCTCGATTATGACCGTGATGGACGCCTGGATTTATTTATTGGCAACTATCTGCATTTTATACCAAGCTACAGGCATTACTATCCCGGAGATAACTATCCCGGGCCGTTGGATTACGCCCCGCAATTCAACCGTTTGCTGCACAACAATGGCAACGGCACCTTCACGGACGTATCGCGCGAGTCGGGGATCGCCCGCGTTGCCGGACGCGCCATGGGCGTCACCGTGGGCGATTACAACAACGATGGCTGGCCCGACATCTTCGTTGCCAACGACACGATGGAGAGTTTTTTGTATCGCAATAACCACGATGGAACATTCACCAATGTAGCCATCGAACAGAACGTGGCTTTCGGTCAAAACGGCGAGGCCACGACGGCCATGGGCCCGGTGTTTGCCGATTGCCATAACCAGGGCTGGCTCGATCTGTTTGTCTCCGACGCCAGCTATCACCGGTACTATCAAAACGGCCGCGCGGCGCATCAGGCTTTCTTCCTGGACCGCACCGCCCAATCGGGCATCGGCCGCGTCTGCGGCCAGTTCGTTGGCTGGGGCGACGGCGTCTTCGACTATGACAACGATGGCTGGAAGGATATCTTCATTTGCGATGGCGGCTTGGCCTGGATGATTCCCATGAAGAGCGTGTTACTACGCAACGATCACCGGGGCGGTTTCCATTGGGTGCGGGAGGGCGGCTTTTTCGCGCAGCGCCATGTTTGCCGCGGCGCCTGTTTTGGCGACTACGACAATGACGGCTATGTGGACGCCTTTCTGACCACTTTAGGCGGCCCGGGCATTTTGCTGCGCAATACTCCTCCCGAGGGAGCCCGGCAACACTGGCTGACCCTCCGGCTGGAGGGCACACGCAGCAATCGGGATGGATACGGCACACGCCTGGTGGCGGCCGCCGGCGGTTTGCGGCAGATGGTCGAGGCCGTTTCCGCATCCGGTTACCTATCGCAGTCCGATCCACGGCCCCACTTTGGGCTGGGCCATCACAAACAAGTTGACCGGCTGACGCTGCATTGGCCGAGCGGCACGGTGCAAGTGTTGCAAGACATTCCCGCCGACCAGATTCTGCACGTCAAGGAACCCGAAAAAACGGCAGCCCCCGGGAAAGGCCTGGCGCGATGAGAACCGGGCATCCATGGCCGGTCAGCCGCTCTTCCCGGCGCTGGCGGGGCGCCACACGCTGGATCGTCCTCACCCTGGGACTATTGGTGGCGGCGCTCAGCCTGGCGATGCGGCGTGAGCGGCGTGGCAGCGCCTACTGGGAGCGTTTTTATT
>JAJZKY010000648.1 GCA_021803885.1 Planctomycetota bacterium | reverse complement strand
GTGCCAGGCGCACGGATTTGTCCGTCAACTCGAGCGCCCGCTCGCGGGAAATTTGCAATTTGTATTGCAGATGGATGTCGGAGCTGGCCAGAAAAATATGAATGCGCGGACGCGCGGCGGGCTCCAGCGCGCGCGCGGAGGCGGCGATGTCTTCTTCCTTGGCGCGCGACAGGGAGCAAACGCGCGGTCCACGCACCTCCCGGGCCACCTGGTTGACAGCCGCAAAATCGCCTTCCGAGGCAATCGCAAATCCGGCTTCAATCACATCGACGCCGAGCAATTCCAGTTGCCGTGCCATGCGCAGTTTCTCTGCTATGTACATGCTGCAGCCGGGGGATTGCTCTCCATCGCGGAGGGTAGTATCGAAGAAAAAAATTCGCTCCTGATCCATGTGTTCCCCTCAAAGATGGCCGCCGGGGACGGCCCTTATTTCTCTAATGTAGCATAAGAGAATTTAATGCGAACAACTAATTGCATTAGAATATTTTATCAAGGCGAGTTTGCCTTCGCAAACCATAAGGATGCCCCGATGGACTTATTTCAACTGGAAACCTTTATAACAGTTGCCGAGGAAAAGAGCTTCTCTCGCGCCGCCGTAAAGTTGCATCGCACCCAGCCGGCCGTCAGCCAGGTGATTCGCAAACTCGAAGTCGAGATGGACGAAGTTCTCTTCGACCGCGCCGCCCGCGATGCCACCTTGACCGCTGCGGGCGAGGTATTGCGGGAGTATGCGGAGCGGTTGCTAAATCTCCGCGGCGAGGCGACCACGGCGTTGTCGGAATTGCGCTCGCTCCATCGCGGACGGTTGAGTGTCGCGGCCAACGAATATACCTGCCTGTATTTGCTGCCGGTGGTCGATGTATTTCGTCGCCTGTCCCCGCAAATTCACGTCACCGTCCAGCGCTCGCTGGCCAGTCGCATGGCGGAGGAGCTGATGAAGCATTCGGTGGAGTTGGGCGTCATTTCCTACCGGCCCGACGATCCTCAGATTCGCTCGATTGTCGTCTATCGCGATGAGCTGGTGTTTGTCATGCATCCCGGCCATCCGCTGGCGCGCGCGAAAGAAGTCTCGATCCGCGAATTGGGAGCGGAAAATTTTGTCGCGCACAACGTTCCGTCGCCATTGCGGCAGAAAGTGGTGCAGGCGTTCCAGCGCCACCGCACCCCGCTCAACATGGAAGTGGAATTGCCCAGCCTGGAGGCCATCAAACGATTTGTCGCCATGGGAAACGGCGTGGCCCTGCTGCCCGGCCTGACCGCGCGACAGGAAATCGAACGCGGAGAACTGGTGCAGTTGCGCGTGCCGGAGTTGTCCTTTGAGCGTCGCCTGCGCATCATCCATCGCAGGCAGGCTAATCTATCCCACGCCTCCCTCGCCTTTCTCAAGGTGGTGGAATCGATGGCCAAGGAGCGCGGCGACCCCTTCCACTATCAAGTTGAAAAAGGCTCGTAGGAACCGCCAGCAACCCGATAGGATCGTTCACTACCAGTCGCCTACCGCTGCTACGCTAAGGTAAAGGATCCAGATCGCATGAACCTTAAGGAGTTCTTCAACTCCGAACTCGTTCAACTCCCGCGGGGAGGGTTCGATGAAACCAGCGAAACCTTCGAGCAGTTCCTCAACTCGCTGTTCGATCGCTATCTCGGAGAATTGCAGAAAATAGATGGTACTCAATTTCCGGAGATCACAACTGCGCTGGCCGATACCGCTGACTTGGCGCGGGAACTCTCAGATACGATTGCGAAGTCGGCGGGGATGTACTTGAGTGGCCACCCGCATTCCGCCTACAACGAACTGGAGCACGTTCTCTCGAAGTTTGATTGGAGCCCGTTTCGCTCCCAGCTTGGGGAAAGCACGAGTTCCTTCAGCTTGTCCGACCCCTTCTCACCGTATTTGTATTCAGTCCTCTACCCTCCGCTCTATAGGATCCGGGCCGACAGAAGCGAATTCAAAATTCCGAGCAGAGGAGATATCTTCCATGTCCCATTTGAAAAGCGACGCCTAGTCAACAACCAGCGTTACAGCATCGCGGGACTCCCGTGCCTGTATCTAGGGAGCTCAATCTGGATCTGTTGGGAAGAACTTGGGCGGCCGGCATTAGATAGCATTTGGGTCTCGCGGTTCAGGATCGTAAAGCCAGTCAACGTGTTGGATTTTCAGTTTGCTCCACACCACGTTTGGACGCTTTTTGAAGCCCTCACCGGGGGTACGCCAAATGCCTCGGACCGGAGCTCGGAAGCAAAGCTAAAGGAGCGATTCAATCAGGAATTCCTCAAGTCCTACCTCGTATGCTGGCCGCTCTTAGCCGCCTGTTCCATAAGACCCCAATCCAGATCTGGTTCGTTCGTCCCCGAGTATGTTGTCCCGCAATTATTGCTGCAATGGGTCGCCCAGGAGGGCCGTGTTGATGGAATCCGATATTTCTCGGCTCGAATGCCATCGAAAGGGAACCACATTCTTGCTCACTCAAATTGTGTTTTCCCGGTGAAGACGAACTTGGTGAAAGGGCACTGCACTGAACTAAAGAAGGCGTTTGCCTTAACCGAGCCACTTTCCTGGGAAGTGTTGACAGCGACAAATCTTGGTTCGCCGCGGGTCGTGACCAATAGGTCTTCGAATGCATTTGCTCCGGTTCAAATGAGCGACGACATCCTCCTGCAGTATTCACAGACCGCATTCTTTGACGTGGAAATGCAGCTTGAACAAATCGAGGGAACAAAGGACTATTCAAGAGTTATAAACCCGTGATGCTTGGCGCTACAAGTGTGTTCCTTTGCGCCTGTCTAGACCGCTAATCGGTGAATGGTTTCGCAGGCGATGGGTCTCAATGAGTGCCAAATCGCTGCGTCACGCACGGAACGCTGCATTCTTCGATCCATCTCATCTGCCGCTGGAATCTTCGTTGGCTGCGCAACTTCCCGCGTTCCTATGGCGTCTACCTTGATAGCCCGCGGATTTGCCGCTGATCCCCAATGCAGTTCAGGAAGTGTTCAGTTGCTGCGCGGTGCGCGCCCATCGAAAGGACTTGATTGATTATGAATCGTCGTACAGTCGTCAGCTTCATGAGCACGGGGGTCGCAATTCTAGGAATTGCTCTCTGTGTTCCCGCCGCGATGCAGGCCCAGGACACAACCCCACCGCCGAACTCCCAGGGAATGCCGGCCCAGCAAGGCGGCATGCCCAGGCGTCGCGGTGGCCCTCGAAGCCCCAAGGCACAGTTGCAACAGCTCACCACAATGTTGAACCTGACGCCGGACCAGCAAAAGCAGATGCTGCCGATCCTGCGAGACCAACACAAGCAAATAGCGGCGATTCGGAGCGATGGCTCACTCGATCGCCAGATGCGCCGCCAGAAGATGCGGGCCTCGATGATGGATACCCATCAGAAGCTGGAAGCGCTGATGACAGACAGCCAGAAGCAGCAGTTTGAGCAGCGGATGCGGCAGCGCCGTCGTGGCATGGGCATGATGGGGCCGGGCATGGGTTCAGGTCCGGGAGCAGGCGCGCCACCGCCGCCTCCTCAACTATAAAAAGTACCGAAATCGTATGCCGAATCGGGCAGGGAACTCATCGCTCCCTGCCCTTCTTCTTTTGGACCGGTGCAATTTCATCCTGGGCCGATGGAAAAATGATGTCCCCGC
>JAJZKY010000021.1 GCA_021803885.1 Planctomycetota bacterium | reverse complement strand
CTGGTGCCCGGAACCAAACTTCGCGCGCTTGCATCGAGCGGCCTTGGATGCACCTAATCTATGCGTGGTGTTGCATGCAACTGCTTGTTCTCTGTTGTGGGATGCGGAAACGAATTCCATCCAAGGTGTGCGCTGCCGGAATTTGCAGGGGCGGGAGCAGATTTTTACCGCACAGAAATATGTGCTCTGTCTGGGCATGTTGGAGACGATCAATCTGCTCTTGCAGCCGTTGGAGCACGGAGCCAGGGCTCCTTGGCAGCAGAACGCCTGGCTTGGGCGCAGCGTGCAAAGCCACATTGACTACAACGCGGCCAAAGTGTTTCCACTCGATTGGAAAAAAATCGAGCGCGTATTTCCCAATTTGTATTTAGATGGGCGCAAGTATCATCCGAAGCTGCATGCCGCGCCGGAGTGGCAACGGCAGAACCAAACGCTGAACATTGCGGGCACAATCTCCTTTATTTCGTTGGGAGATCTGGAAGCCGATATGCGCCAGTTGAAAGCGACGGCGCGCAATTTACTGCGAAGGAATTGGCGGGACGTGAATGTGCGCGCCACTCTGCCTGCGATGCGGCGCCTGCCGATGCTGGCGCGCTTGGCATACAGCTTCTATGTCAGTCATCGTGCGTATTGGCCGCGCAAGGCGCAGTATTGGCTGCGCGTGCACTGCGAACAGGAGCCGCGTTCCGCAAGCAGCATTACGCTATCGCAGGAGCGCAATGCGCTGGGAATGTTTTGTTCGCGTCTGGACTGGAATATCTCTTCGTTGGAGTGGAAGACCATCCAGAGCTTTGCCGCCGAGGTGCAGCGTGTGTTGGGTCCAGCAGGACTGGCGCGGCTGGAGTTGCAGCCAGAGCTTGCCGCAGTGGATGGGTATCGCAAGGTCACCTTCGACGACAGCTACCACTGGATGAGCGGCACGCGCATGGCCACCGATGCGCACGATGGCGTGGTCGATACGGATTTGAAGTTGCATGGTGTGAGGAATGGGTATGTCTGTTCCCATTCGGTGTTTCCAAGCTCTGGGTATGCGAACCCGGTGCATACCTTGTTGGCTTTGGCATTGCGACTGGCAGACCATTTGACGGGGAAGCCGTATGCCTGAGGCTGCGCTGCCACAAATTGCTTTGGCGGAGACGGGCCGCATGACCACGCGGCTCGGGTTTGGTTGCTCCGGCTTGATGGGCGGCTTGAGCGAGCGCGAGTCCCTGCGTCTGCTGGATGCAGCGTATGACGCGGGCATCCGGCACTTTGATGTTGCCCCATCGTATGGCTATGGCCAAGCGGAAGGCTGCCTGGGAAAATTTCTGCGTGGCAAACGCGAACACGTGACGGTGACCACGAAGTACGGAATTCTCGCGCCGCGTCATGCGTCTGCATTGGATTGGGTGCGCAGGAGCGTGCGTCCCGCAGTGCATCTGCTCGCGCGTGGTGTGCCGTCCATCCGGCAGCGAGCGGCCCGCGTGGCGGCCAGATGGAAATCGAGCGCAACGTTTTCTGTGGCGGAGGCGGAAGCCTCACTGTTGCAGAGCTTGCGTGCGCTCGGTACAGAAGCCGTGGATGTATGGCTATTGCATGAGGCGAGCGCAGCAGACCTGGCCGACCCGGCGCTGCTGGATTTTTTGCAGGAGCAGGTGCGGCAGGGGCGCATCGGTACGTTTGGGGTGGGCAGTGATGTCGAAAAAATTCCGGCATTGTGGCAGGAGCGCAGACCGTATTGTCGTGTGGTGCAGTTTGACTGGCCGGGCTGGCAACGGGCGGAGCCAGAGTATTCCGGAGCCTTTCGCATTCATCATCGTGTTTGGAATGGGCAGGGCGTGCGGTTGGCCGAGCGGTTGGAGCGGGATGCTGTGCTGTGCCAGCGGTGGTCGGAAGCACTCGAACTGGATTTGGGCCAGCGGGAAAATCTGGCCACTTTGCTGCTAAACTCCGCCCTGGTCGCGCATCCGGGGGCAATTGTGTTATTTTCATCTCGTACCCCGGCGCATATTCTGGCCAACGCCCGCTCAGCAGGCGACCCCGGCTGGAGTCTTCGCGCGGAATGTTTCCATCAGTTGTCCGGCGCTCGCTGAACAACAAAATCAAACGATCGTTTGAAATTGCACGGCAGGTGAGGCCAAGAGATGCGGCGCTGGAGAACCCGTGTATTGCTGTTCCTGGCCGTACTGGGGCCGGGCTTTATCACCGCCAACGTCGACAACGACGCCGGCGGCATCCTGACCTATTCGCAAGCCGGGGCGCAGTTTGGCTACACGCTGCTGTGGACGATGATCCCCATCACGCTGGCGCTGATCGTGGTGCAGGAGATGTGCGCGCGCATGGGCGCGGTGACCGGCAAGGGCTTGAGCGATCTGATCCGCGAGGAGTTTGGCCTGCGTATCACATTCTTCACCATGATTTTGCTGGTGATAGTGAATTTTGGCAACGTGATGACGGAGTTTTCTGGCATCGCGGGCAGCATGGAGCTATTCCACATCAGCAAGTACATATCCGTTCCCGTGTGTGCGTTGCTGGTCTGGCTGCTGGTCGTCAAGGGCGATTACAAAGGCGTAGAGAAGATTTTTCTGGTCGCGTCTGTTTTTTATATTGCGTACATTATTGCGGGCGTGCTCTCGGGTCCCAGCTGGCACACGGCCTGGCTGGCTACCGTCCAGATGCCGCCGCGTTCGGTCTGGCATAGCTCCGCGTACGTGTACATGACGATTGGTGTCATTGGCACCACCATTGCGCCGTGGATGCAGTTTTATCTGCAATCCTCGATCGTGGAAAAGGGAATTACCGTGCGGCAGTATGGAGCCTCGCGGCTGGATGTGATCGTAGGCTCCTTCTTTACCGACATCGTCGCCTGGTTCATTGTGGTGGCCTGCGCGGCCACGCTCTTTGTCCATGGGCTGGGATCGATTCAGGTTCCCTCGGACGCTGCCGAAGCCATGAAGCCGCTGGCCGGCCAGTATGCTTTTATACTTTTTGCGGCGGGCTTGTTCAACGCTTCGCTCTTTGCCGCGTCGATTCTGCCACTGTCGACGGCCTACACCGTTTGCGAAGGGTTGGGCTTTGAGTCTGGCTTGGACAAACGCTTCCGCGAAGCGCCCTTCTTTTATGGTTTCTACACGCTGCTCATTCTTACCGGAGCAGGCATCGTGTTGTGGCCGCATTTTCCTCTGGTGAAATTCATCATTCTTTCCCAGGTGCTCAACGGCGTTTTGCTGCCGGTGATTTTGATCTTCATGCTGCGGCTGATCAACAAAAAAGAATTGATGGGCAAACATACCAACGGCCTCTGGTTCAACGGTCTGGCCTGGGCCACGGCCATCATTGTCATCGGTTTGACGCTTGTGATGGTTACGATGCAATTGATGGGCAGCGGCTCCTAAGCCCTGAATTTTTCCTTCCTTTAAAAACTTTTTTCGCCGCACCGCGTCCAACCATTGGGTGCGTGCGAGGGTGCAAGCCCTCAAAATCTCGATCCTTTTTGTCCAAGGAGGGGGTGCATCCGTAGTTAATTGATTTGCACAGAAAATGTCCGTATCGTCGCTGGGGGTTGGCCTTGCCTGTCTGTGCGGGCGGGGATGGTTTGTAACCGGTAGCCATGTATTGAGGTGAAGAGTGGCGGAGTTTCGAATCGATCATCTGGGGATTGCCGTGCGTGATTTGGACCGGGCGCGCATGTTTTATGAATTGTTAGGCATGCAGGTTGGGCCTTCTGAAGAGGTTCCGCACGAGCAGGTGCGCGTGGCCATGATCCAGACGGGCGAGAGTCGCATTGAATTGCTGGAGCCTCTGGGCGAAGATTCGGTGGTTGGGCGCTTTCTCGATCGGCGTGGCGAGGGACTGCATCACGTGGCCCTGCAGGTGGACGACATCGCCGACGTGTTTGCGGAAATGAAGGCTGCGGGCATGCGCTTGGTCTCCGATGCGTTGAATATTGGCGCAGACGGACAGTTGTACTTCTTTGTGCATCCGTCGAGCGCCGGGGGCGTGTTGATGGAAATCTGCCAGAGCGCAGAGGTGGTGGCATGAGACTTTTGGCATTGGATACGGCGGGAACAACGGGCACGGTTGCCTTGGCGCAAAGCGATGCCGATGGAACGCTGGCTCTGTTGAGCAGCGCATCATTGCCTGGGCGTGAATTTTCCACGCGGCTGATTCCAGCCGTTGCCGAGATGCTCCAGGAAAATCACTTGGCTCTGACGGATTTGGATGCTCTTGCTGTGGTGAATGGCCCCGGTTCCTTCACGGGATTGCGCGTGGGCCTGAGCGCGGTGAAGGGAATGGCGGAGGCGCTGGACAAGCCGGTGTTGGCGCTTTCCCGACTTGCCGTGATGGCCGCAGCCGCTGTGGAGTGCAACCCGGAAGCACGCCAAGTCTACAGCGTGCTGGATGCCGGGCGCGGTGAATTTTATTTCGGCATCTATCGTCACGCGGGGTGGGAGTGCGTCTCGGAGTCGCTGGAGACTGCGGCCACATTGCGTTCCGCACTTGTCGGTGCCAGCCGCAACGGCGGTTGCATTGTTGCGGAAAAATCTGTGGCATCGGCCTTGGCAGAGTTGGAGGGCGTCGCGGTGGTTGCCTCGACCCTGGAACCAATGCTTACCTTGGCCGCGCGCTGCTGGCACGAGGAGCGCTTTGCCAATGTGGCCACGCTCGATGCCAACTACCTGCGCCGTTCCGACGCAGAGTTGTTTGCGCGCGCGCAGGTGCCTCAGCTTGCCTCGGCGCTAGGATAGCCGTTGATGGCTGCCCCTTCGCAGGAAATTTCCTTTCGAGTTGGAACCCCTGCGGACTTGAATGGGATCCTCGCCATCCAACAGGCTGCATTGGAGTGCGCGCAGTGGTCGCGCTCCACATATGCGGCGATCTTCGCAGCAGCCTCCAACTCGAACCCTCAACGCACAATTTTTTGCGCATGGCGTGGCGAGCACTTGACTGGCTTCGCCGTTGCATCCCTACTCCGCGCAGAGCAGACCGGCGAATGTGAACTGGAAAATATGGCCGTGGATCCCTCTCAGCGGCGGCAGGGCATTGGCCAATTTTTGGTTGCGTGCGTGCAGGCATGGTGTGGGGAGCATCGCGCTGACTGCCTGCGTTTGGAGGTGCGCGCAGGCAATGCGTCGGCAGTTCGCCTGTACGAGCGATTGGGTTTTGTGGTCGTGGGGCGACGCCCAGCTTACTATAGCCATCCTGTAGACGACGCATTGCAAATGACATGGATCGCAAAGGCCGGGGCCGCTATTTCCTGTTGAAAATTTGCGCTTGCCCAATCGTGTCGCCGGTGGTACCGTGGCCTCCAGTCAAATTCTGGAGGTGCTTTTGCAGATGGAAGTCTCATTGCATCAGGACTTCAGGGCCATCTACGGCGACCCCCGCCGCATGGCTGAGGAACATCACATTTACGCCGCGCAACTGGAAGCCATTCTTGCCAAACCCTATCCAACGGAAGATGACCGGCTGGAAGCGGTGCGCCTGAAGAAGCTGAAGCTGCGCGTGAAAGATCGCATGGAGGCCATGGGGAATCGGTAGCGTCCGCCGCAAGCCGCGATATAAAAAACATGCAGGCAGCGCTGCGAGTGCAGCGGTGCTATCCGTATAATCACAAGTACGCATGGTACGGGACGGATACTATTACGGCTTGGGTCTGGCTGCGGTCGCAGCCTTGGTGTGGGTGCTGACGCACGCACTCGTCTTCTGCGCATTGCCGCTGTTGCTGGCGGCCTTTTTCCTCTGGTTCTTTCGGGATCCAGAGCGCAGCATTCCCGACGGCGATGGCTGGGTGGTGTCGCCCGCAGATGGCAAGGTGACGGCCATTCGCAGCATCGTTGTCGGCCAGGAGCAACTGCACCACATCAGCATCTTTCTCAATGTCTTCAACGTGCATGTGAACCGCACGCCCATCGCGGGAACCATCCAGAGCGTGCAGTACAAAAAAGGCTTGTTTCTGAATGCGATGAATCCCGCATCTGCGGAGCAGAATGAGCAGAATCGCGCCGAGGTGGTTGGCGACGATGGCGTCAAGGTTGTCTTTACGCAGATTGCCGGCTTGTTGGCGCGGCGCATCGTCTTCCAGAAAAAAGTTGGGGACCGCGTGGCGCGCGGTGAGCGTGTGGGCCTGATTAAATTTGGCTCGCGCGTGGATGTTTTTCTCCCGGCGGCAGGGGTGTTGCAGATTGCCGTCGGGGATCATGTGTGTGGCGGTGCATCCATTTTGGCTAAGCTGCCGAGTAGCGGAACCTTGGGGGCAGCGGCAGCCGCAGCGCAGATGCGGAGTGCGGCAGAATGAGCAGCGCATCCACGCGCAACCATCAGCCTGCGCGGCGCGGCATGTTTATTTTGCCGTCGCTGTTTACAGCGGGCAACATTGCCATTGGTTACTACGCCATTGCGCAGTGCATGTTGGGGTCTGCGCTGGAGCCGCACCACTTTGACTACGCTGCGCTGGCCATTGGCGCGGCCATTCCCTTCGACGCGATCGACGGACGCATCGCCCGCATGACCAACACCACCAGCGACTTTGGCCGCGAGTTGGACTCGCTGGCCGACGTAATCACCTTTGGGGTTGCGCCCAGCGTTCTGGCTTATACCTGGGGCTTTCGCATGTTGCCGATCACGATGGATGCGCTCTTGCGCGAGAAGTTAATCCGCGTGGGCGCGCTGGTTTGCTTTCTATATCTCATCTGTGGTGCTTGTCGCTTGGCGCGCTTCAATATCAGCTCCGACGCAACGCCGAAAAATCCAGGCCGTCCGGGCAGAAAATATTTTGTGGGTATGCCGATTCCCGCTGCTGCGGGCGCGATTGCGGCCATTGTCCATTTCTTTGGTGGCACACCGGTCTTTAACGGCTGGGTGGCCGGTGGGTGGATGCTGATGGTGGGCCTGATCGGATTTCTTATGGTCAGTACCTGGCGTTTTTGGAGCGGCAAAGAGATCAATCTCGCCAATCGACATCCCTTTCAGATTCTTGTTTTGATTGGCGCTACCGTTTGCGTGGTGGTGTTGTTTTCGCAGACGATGCTTTTTATTCTCGCGCTGGGCTACATGTTCTCTGGTATCTTCGCGCGCATGGCCTACTCCTGGCAGCAGCGCTGGCGCCGTTCTCAGCACACGCAAGAGCAGGCAATCCAATCTCCGTCACAGCCAGCCAGCGACGGAAACAAATAACGGACAGGTCGAATGCAATCCACACCGAAAAAAATAGCCATCGTTGGCGCAGCTACCTTGCTGGGCAAAGAGTTGAATGAGGTGCTTGCCGCCTCTGTCTTTGCAGCGACAGAAGTGATCTTGATGGATGACGAAGCCGCGCTGGGCAAGCTGGAAAGTACAGGGGAGTCCGTCACCTTTGTGCAGCGCATTGATTCGGAGTCCTTTCGTGGCTGCGATGTCGTTTTTTTTGCGGCGCTCCCAGAGATCACCGAAAAGCATTGGCAAGCCGCGCGCAAAGCGGGTGCTTGTGTGGTTGACCTCAGCGGAGCACTGGAGTCCAAGCCGGGCACGCGCGTGCTGGCTCCCTGGCTGGCGGCAGAGTGGGGCACTGCTGCGCATGCGCTGCTCCCCGATCTGCAAACGGTGGCGGCGGTTCCAGCGCATCCGGCGGCTTTGTCGCTGGCGCTGCTGGCTGCGCGCCTGCAGGCGGCCATTCCGCTACGCGCACTGTGGGCCACGCTGCTGCTTTCTGCCTCGGAGCATGGCAATGCTGCCATTCTCGAACTGCATCAGCAGACCGTAAATCTGCTTTCCTTCCAATCGCTACCGCAGGATGTCTTTGGCGCGCAGGCCGCCTTCAACCTTGCCATCGCTTTGGATGAGGAAGGCCAAGTGCAGCCTGTGCGCATCGCCGAGACCATTGAGCGCCACTACGCATCGCTAGCTTGTGGCAAGCTGCCAGAGTTGGCGTTGCAGGTGGCTCAGGCTCCCGTCTTCCATGGCTCTGTGCTCTCGGTTGCGGTCGAGATGGAGACGGCAACTTCGCTCGCAACGCTGCAACAAGCGCTAGCCGGCGAACATGTCGAGGTGCTGACCGAGTTGGCCGAAGCTCCGGGGAACGTTGGCATTACGGGCAATGAGTCCGTCACCGCGCTGCTGCGGCCAGCTGCGGGCCAGGGCGCAGGTACGCGCTTCTGGCTGTGGATTGCCGTGGACAATCTACGCTTGACCGCACTCAATGCCGTGGCGTGCGCGGTGGAGATGGGTCGCCTGCGTCCGCAGGGCAAAGTGCAGTAAGCGTGCCGTGTATTTTCCTGTCCAAGTAGGAACAAAATCTCAGATGCCCCATTTCCGCCGCGTTCTTTGCGGATAGCGTCGGGGATCAAAACGTTAGCCTGCCTGGGGAGCTTGGCCCCAAACATGCGCAAAAGCAATGCGAACTGCGCTGTATCTGGAATTTTCTTTGGGATGTGCTGCTCTCAGATTTGGTGCCGAAGAAGGGACTCGAACCCCCACACCCTTGCGAGTACATGGACCTGAACCATGCGCGTCTGCCAATTCCGCCACTTCGGCATCTGGAGAAAGCGTTCAACAGGCCTGTTGAACGAACAGTACTCTTTCATCATACAACGTCAGCGGCAAGAGTCAACTGCAGCGGTTTCGCTCCGTAACGCGCGAAAAATCCTTGCCCGGCATACGGGGCAGCCGTGTAGGATGACTGCAACACGAGGTCGCATTTATGAAGAACCCACCCGCCGCCACGCCACACCCGTCGCCCGATGGCGCGATTCCTGCGCAGATCGCCGAGCGATTGCGTGCGTTGCTGCATGATCTGGGCAATGCGTTGGAGGTCGTTGTGCAAGCGGAGTATCTGCTCAGCAATTTTGCGGAACTGCCCCCAGAGAGCCAAGAATGGCTCAGCCTGCTGCGTCGGGGAACCCAGCAGGCCATGGCGTTGAATCAAACCCTGCGCGAAGAGCTGCGCAGGCATGGATAGTGTGCAGAAAATCTACGGAGTTGTATACGTTCCAACGAGTAACGCATAGGAATACTTGCTGGTTGTGGGTGCAGGCGACACAATAGGATAACTTTCCCCATAGGCACCTGCATACCAGGAAACACCGGTGCCACTGCTGGGTGCGGAAATAAATCCTGGAACCGTTGCAAGGTTGGGTACGGTCAAAGTTGTAGCACCATTCAAGTATGTCGAGGTTGCGTTGACAACGAGACTATAAATGGATTGTGGTGGATTGTTGGACACATAGGTAGGCCACTGAATCGAGCCATACACACCGGTGGATGTAAGACTCGTATCCGAGAAGCCTGGGTAGGCAACGTTGAAAGTGGGCAATGCTGCGGCTGTTGGGGCAGCATCGGAAGCTGGGAGTGGGGCAGGGAACGCAAAGGACGTCGGCGCGCTTGTTGCGGGAGTATTGATAATGGAACCTACAGCGCTATACGTGTTTAGGGGAGTAGTGGGTGCGCTGTTTATGACTAGGGAAAACGAATAATAATCTCCAGATTGTACTTGCGATGTTGGGATGGCGTAGTACATGTCCCCGGAAGAGAATTGTAGGGGCGTGACAATGAGGCCGACTCCATCTGAAGTGAAAAAGTTAGCAAAAAGATAGGGAGATCCCCATCCGTTCGGAATATTCTGATACGTCACAGTAGTAGAAGTCGTTGCATTGGCAGCGCTGAGCACAACAGGATTGCCGCCATTCAGCTGTCCCGGGATCGTTTGTGAACGAAGAATAGCAACGGCCAATGGATCGAAACTGTTGTCCATTGCCTCAACTATAAAATTGCTCGTTCCGCTTAATACGTTCATGGGAGCAGTTCCAGAAGTTCCTGAAATACTTCCGGCTCCTAATGTGCTAGAAATGCCGATGAATGTTGTGTTCGGAATGGCCGTTGCATCAACATTCAGCGTTACCGCTGTCTCCTCACTTGCTGGCGGAGTACTCGGAATGACAAAGCAACCGGATGGTACCGTAACACTGGTTCCGTCCTGAACGCTTTGCTCGTAGATGTATTCATTCGTTTCGTTTGTCGTCACGGTGCCATTGCTCTGGGATACATAGGGCGCGCACACATAGGCGTACGCGTAATTCTGCGTGCCTGATGGAACGGAGATGGTGAATTGCCCGTTTTGGAGGGTGGTCGCCGTCCATGCGCCGGATCCAACCTGCGTGGCCACTGCAACTGGTATGGCACCGCCGCCGGAGGAAAACTGCACGCTGATGCTGTTCGCTTGCGCTGTGGAGGTCCCGCCACTACCAGTTCCACCAGAACTGCCAGTTCCGCCAGTACCGCTAGTTCCTTGCCCGGTTGAGCTGGCAGAGGAACCGCCGCATCCGGTGAGAAGCGCGGCACCAGCGATGCCAAGTAGCAGCAGGAGTCGGGCGCACCCTTGTATGGATTTCTGGGAGGGATACGAATATTTAGAGCGAATCTGTCGTCTGCGGGCGACAGGGGCACCGTAGGCCATAGATAGGAATCTCCAGCAGGAAGAGAAGAGATGGTTGGATATGCTCTGCTAGCGTAGCTAAAAATGATGAGACAGGCAAGAAATTTTTCTCAAAATAATAGATGTTTGCACAGCTATTTCTGAGCCGTGAAGTGGTTGCGATCACGATCTTCTTCCACTTGTGATCGAGGTGTGTTTTGGGTCACAGCTTAAGGGGTAACTTCTTTGCGCATCCATCGATCCAGCGAGAAAAAGCCTGCTCCGAAGATAAGAATCAGCAGCGATGCAAACAAGAAGGTATATGGGTCAGCCGTATAGAACGTGCCCGGATCGTGAAAGATGGAGAGCAGTGCGGCGCGGTCGGCAGTCCAATAGGCGACCAGCATGTCGATGGCCAGTACCAATCCTACAGGGCGCGCACACAGGCCCAGAATCAATAGGATTCCCCCCAGAAACTCAACGCCAGAAACAAAGGGAGCATTGAGGGCTGGGAAGGGTACGCCGAGGCTGACAAAATACTCCGTAATGGTGGAGAGATGATGCAGCTTCGCCCAGCCATTTTGCGCAAACTGCCAGCCCCAGTACAGACGCACGGCCAGCAACAAGGGCGATTGCAGCGAATTGGCTGCGCTGCGGAAGTATTCATAAATTGCAACAACCCAGTGCAGACTGCTGGGAATTTTCATGTGTGTGCTCCTATCGTTGGGAACGAGAATTTTTCTTTTTTTGCGGACACAACCAGCCGAGCTTCATCCATGTTTGAAAAATCGTTTGCACTTGTGCGGCGCGCTTGGGTTCCGAAAGACGACTCTTGATGAAGGCCGCCTCCAGCGCTGCGCCCAGCGGTTCTTCGCTACGAAGTGCAGTGAGCAGTGCGAACTCCTCCGCAGCCAGGCGCTTGTAGTACACACGAAACTCTTGGCGATGCACGGCCAAGTGGATGCGCTGTGGATGCAGGCTGGCCACGCGGCGCACAGAATGCGATTTACGCGCGGCGGCGGCGCTGTTGCTGGTTGCGCCGTGATCCGCTGCAGCGTTGCCCATATGCAGCAGCAACTCATCTACCGGATAGGCAAGCTGCAGTAGTCGTACGTGTGGCTGCACGCGCACGCGCGCATCTGCGCGAAGCGTAGCCAGCGTTTGCGGTGTGAGCACGGGCAGTTCGGCTGCGTCGAAGGCTTCGATGTGCGCCCATTCCAGACGCGCCATGTCGAGGGCCAAACGTGCGCGTGGCGCAGTCAGCTTGGGATGCGTACGCAACCACTCTGGCAGGCGTGCTCCCAAATCGCGTAAGGAGTATGACGCGGACGGACAGGCTTCTAAATACGCGCGCATCAAACGCTCAAATGCCGGAGGCCCCATCACGGCCTGCACGCCGGGAAAATCCTCTTCCATACAGCCGAAAAGCCGATACCAGTACTGCTGATTGTAGATTTGCAGTCGCTCGATCGAAGTCAGTCGGGGGTTGGGCTTTAAAAATTCTTCCGCATTGCGCGCGTTGGATTGGCCATCGTTGCCGAGCCTGCGCGTGGTCAGCGAACGGGTGAGCGGCTGCATCACGGCGTTGGCCATGCGGCGTTGCAGGTCCAGAAGGTTCGTGCTCATCGCTGGGACCCTGCCACTGCGAACTGCGTTGCCACCGGAATTTGTGTGGACGCATTCGTCGCTTGTCCCGCGCGCAAATATCGATTCGCCTTCAGCGCTTCGCGGTGTACTTCTTCAAAGGATGGAATGTTGTCGTCCCATTCGAGCAGCGTTGCCGTGGGGCCGCAGCGCTCAATGGCGCGTGCGTAGAGCCTCCACACTGGATCAATGACGGGATGGTCGTGTGTGTCGAGAATGTACTTTTCAAACTTGGAGTGTCCGGCGATGTGGATCTGCGCAACACGCTCGGCGGGTACGCTGTTGAGGTAATCGAATGGATCAAAGCTGTGGTTGCGCGAGGAAACATAAATGTTATTCACGTCGAGTAGAATGCCGCAATCGGCGCGCTCGACCACTTCGTTCAGGAACTCCCACTCCGTCATGGTGGAGACGTGATACTCTGCGTAGCTGCTCACGTTTTCCACGGCAATGGGGATCTCAAGAAAATCCTGCGCCTGGCGAATGTTTTGCGCTGTGATGCGTGCAGCCTCCAACGTGTAGGGCATGGGCAGCAGGTCATGCGTGTAGCGGCCATCCACGCTGCCCCAGCAAAGATGGTCGCTGAGCCAGCGGGTTCCCGTGCGGCGCACCAACTGTTTGAGTTTGCGCAGATGTTCGCGGTTCAGTGGCTGCGCTGAACCCAGATATAGCGCCACACCGTGCTGCACGACGCGATAGCGTTCCAGAATTTGATCGAGCACGTGCAGCGGTCTGCCCCCGTCGACCATGTAATTTTCTGAGATGATCTCGAACCAATCGACAAGCGGTTTTTTCTCGAAGATGTGCTGGTAGTGCGGCACGCGCAGACCAAGGCCTACACCGTAGTCCGTGAATCCATTGAAGCGGTTTGCGGGCATGATGTTGGCTCGTGGGAAGGAGAAAAAAATTCTTTGCATTGTGGGGAGCCGCATTGGGTGCAACTCCCCGCAGTGATATTACGGTTTGGCGGTGGGCTTAGCTCTTGGAGCTTTTGCCGTTGCAGCCGGACTTGCCTTTGCAGGAGTGCTTGTCGCTCTTGCTCTTCTGGCCCTTGCAGCTCGACTTGCCTTTGCAGGAGTGCTTGTCGGTGGTGGTCTGCTGGGAGGTCATGTTGAATGCTGCGGCCACACCAGCCACCTGTGCCGTGCTGCTGGAGGATTCTGCCTGCAGAGCCGTGGCTCCGGTGATCATTCCGGTAACAGCGGCGGCAAGCAGCATCGACTTCATAGACTTCGTCATTTGTTTGGTTCTCCTGATTGAAGTGGCCGTACCGCAAGCAAGCGGTCAATCGGCGTCTAGTGAACCAAGATAATGGAAACGGGAAAATAGTTACAAGAAAATTGTGCTCCCCGTCACATTTTTATCCACAGGGGGACGGGGAGCACGTCGGGCCATGGTGTTATGGCTGGGGGTGGGGGCCGGTAAAGGGAGCACAGCAGGGCTTTTCCTTGGGGGTAAACTCCATGTACTCAATGCGCACCTGATCCGGGTCATAGATATTGAGTTGATATTTGCCGTCGCGGCCCATTTGCACACGCGAACCAGCGTCCGGCTTCCAGCCGCGCGCGGAGAGCATCTTGGCCACGACTTGCATGTCGACAACCCCAAGGGAGAAGTGGTTGGACACTCCCAGTTGTTGATGGCTTGCGTTGGCGGGCACATGCAGCATGTACTCGATCCAATCGGTGCCGTTCGGCACCTGGAGTGAGAAGAAATCCGTCACGCCATCGTGCATCCCGCCCGTCCAGTACAGACGAAAGCCGAGCAGCTTGCGATAGAAGGCATCCTCTGCGGGCGCGCTATGCACCACAAAGCCCGCATGAATGATGCGCGAGCTGATGGAGCGGGGATTGGCGACGAGGTGCGTTGGCTTCGTGCCAGCTTGGAGGAACTCGACCAGATTGCCTTCCGGGTCGTGTACGCGAAAACTGAGGCTGCCATCCTTCCAATGTGTAAGTGACGCTGGCACAGGAACGCCGTGTGCGGCCAGGTAGCGGCGCATCTGCTCGGCGTTCGTGGTGGCAAAAGCGATGTGGTTGAAAGGCGGATCCGAAGGCCTGGTTGCGGGTGCAACATCCACCCACTGCTTTGCTGTGCCGTAAAAACGCAGGCCGCCGGGGGATTCCAGTGAAGGCGCTGCCGACCAGCCGAGCATTTGATCGTAAAATTTTTCATCGGCGCGCAGACTTTGCGCCACTAGGCCCACATGGGAGATGCCGGTGATCTGCGGACGGACAACAGGAACGCTTTGTGCGTGCAGCAAGGACCCCAAAGCGAGGAGCAAAGCGGGGCACAGATTTTTTTTCATCACACATCCTTGGCGGCGGCAGCCGTCGGGCTGCATTTTACCGCTTGCATGGATAGCTTTGCACGGTGGGATTTCTCCGCGGCTGAATCGATGTAGATCCGCCCACGGCATCCACAACATGATCAATGCCTCCATGATTGCCCAATGCCACCGTGATCATGTCCCGCATGCAGATATGGGCACCGGTTTGAGTCTCGATGGCATCGCCCAAATCGACTCCTGAATTCGTAAAGACACTATAAATTCCCAGTCCCCATGCAGCATGGTCAATGACGGAGTCGGCTACTTTGTACGATGCCCAGCCCTTTGTGTTCGGTGCGCTACGATACGCGGCTTGGTTCGGAGGATCATAGGGGATTTCGGATTGATAGAAATACGTCCGCCCAGCATTGCCATTCCAAAGAACTTGATATTGCTGATGGTGCTCCACGAATAATCCGTAGATCGTCACATGGCTGCCCTGGACCACCAAGCCATTTTTACTCGGATTGCTCTGCCAGCCGATTCCTCTGCCATGGTCTGCGCGCCAAATCCATGTGTGATCAACAATCGTGTCCGCGCTGTTGATTTTTAAGTTGATCCCAGCTCGCGCAGCCCCGGCCCCGCCCACACGAAAAAATACATCGTGCAACACGATGGGATTGTTGATGTGTCGCGTACTGCTTCCATCCGGCCCCACTTGCAGCAGCACGGGAGAAAGATGCGGGCCTGCATCGACAAGAATGCCAGCGATGGTAATGCCATCCACATCCGCTGTTGTCAGGGCTGGCGCTCCGCGCATGGGTTGCAAAGTGGCGAATCCCAAACCCAGCACGACCGTGCCCGCGCGTTCCACGTGGATCGCGTCTGTCAGCTTGTAGATCCCCGGCGTGAATAGCAGGTCTTTGCCCTGTGCCAACTGTGCATTGATGCTTGCCGCCGTATCGCGCCCAGCCTGCGCCAAATAAAAGTGACTCAATGGAATCCTGCGCCCCGGCGTAGTGCCTGCTTTCCAAGAGATGCCTGCGCTGTTATGGCGCAGTGCAGGCACGCAGACTTCATATTGCCCAGCACCATTGATCTCCAAAAATGGTTTTTCGCGAACCACCGGCGTGGTGGCAACGCTTGTGTACGCAGGCTTCGGCCACGATCCCCTTGGAGCATGCAGATCCCCAACAAAGACCATGTTCCAGTTCGATCCGTTCCATTGCTTCCAAGCACTATTGCGCGCAATCCACTGCTGCTGCGTTCCAGAGTTCACCGAGCCATCCACTCGATCATCTGCCATCCATCCGCCACTGGCCCAGCCATTGTGTTGGTTGAGTACCAGGTCGCCGCGAATGTGCATTCGGCGCAAGGGTGCTCCTTGCGAAACCGCCCATTGCATTGTCCCACCCGTTGGCTGCACTGAAAGTCCCGCAGCCGCTCTCCAGAAGGTTGTCGTCGCATTGTTGTTGTCCAGGCTGGCATCGGCGTGTACCGCTCCGGTGATCTGTACGGCATCGGGAGAGGCTCCCAGACCCAACACCTCGGTGTAGTACCCAAGGGGAACATTTACGTGGTACGTCCCCGGCAAAAATAGGATTGCCGTTCGCTGGGCCCCAAATTCATTGTGTTGTTGCAGCGCGTAGATATGGTCGATCTTTTGCTGCATCTCCTGCGCTGGAAGATCGGGACGAATCAGCAGTACATTCGGACCAAAATCTGGCGTTGCGTTTGCGGCTGCGGGCAAAGCTGTTGCCGTGCAGCAAAGAAGCAGCAACGTTCCACCGCAGGCCTTGATTCTCCATGGAAACCTCTGTTGACAGTTGCGGCTGTATGGCTGC
>JAJZKY010000647.1 GCA_021803885.1 Planctomycetota bacterium | reverse complement strand
GGTTGGAAAGCTGAAGGGGCTGACCGCCTATACCGACGACATGGAGCTGCCCAATACCCTCTACTGCAAGCTACTGAGAAGCCACCATCCGCACGCTCGCGTGCTCTCGATAGACACCAGCGCAGCGCTGGCGATGGAGGGCGTGGCAGCTGTAATTACCGGTGACGATCTGCCGATAAAGTACGGCATTATGCCAACCAGCCAAGACGAGCATGCACTCGAGAACGAGAAGGTTCGTTTCGTCGGGGATCCGGTCGCCGCCGTAGCGGCTGTGGATGAGGAGACTGCACTGGCTGCCTGTAAGCTCATCAAGATTGAGTACGAGCCGTTGGAGGCCATTGAATCCATTGAGCACGCATTGCTTCCTCCAAGCGACGAACCCATTCACGACTACGCCGGACCCGGCAACATCCACAGGATGGGCGCGCTGGAGTTCGGTGACGTAGATCAGGGTTTCGAAAACTCAAGCCACATCCGCGAGGATATCTTTTTCTACGAGGGCAACACCCACCTTCCCATGGAGCAGCACTCTGCCATCGCCACTTTCGTGGGCGATAAATTGACGCTTTGGTCGTCGACACAGAACCCTCACTATGTTCACCGCGCGTTGGCGAGAGTGTTCGACATGCCGATGGGGCACATACGGGTTGTAGCTGCTCCGCACGGTGGTGGGTTTGGTGGGAAGTCCGACCCCTTCTCTCATGAAATGGCGGTTTGCAAGCTGGCGATGGTGACCGGACGCCCTGTCAAGTGCACTCTCACCCGCGAGGAGGTATTCTACGTTCATCGTGGACGTCATCCAGTGCTGATGTGGGTGAGGACAGGAGTCTCCGAAGATGGCAAGATAATGGCCATGCACTTCCGCACTGCGCTGGACGGTGGCGCGTACGGATCGTACGGTCCGGCTTCGATGCTTTATACAGGAGCGCTTCAGACGACTACGTATAACATCCCTGCCTATCGGTTTGAAGGCGTTAGAGTCTTCACAAACAAGGCTCCATGCGGCCCAAAGCGTGGCCACGGCACTCCGCAGCCTCGGTTTGCACTAGAACTGCACCTTGACAAGATCGCTCAGGAGATCGGCCTCGATCCCGTGGAGCTGCGCCGACGCAATTATGTCAAGCCATATACCCGTACAGTGAATCATCTGCGGATCACCTCGTGCGGAATTGAAGAGGTGACCGATCGGGTGATCGAGGCATCAGGGTTCTTGAATCGCAAGAGGCGTCTTGGCCACGGCATGGGGTTTGCCATTTCGAGCTATATGTGTGGAGCAGGCTTGCCTATCTACTGGAACAAGCTCCCTCACAGTGAGTGCATCATCCAGGTGAACCGCGGAGGCGTTTCTCTGTACTGTGGTGCCACCGACATCGGTCAGGGGTCCGATACGGTGCTGGCTACCGTGGCGGCGGAGCAGCTCGGGCTGTGGCCAACCGACATCAGGGTCGTAAGTGGTGACACGGATCTGGCTCCGGTCGACCTAGGCTCGTACTCTTCGCGCGTCACGTTCATGGCGGGAAACGCAGCACTGCAGGCCGCCCGCGAGATGCGCGATATTCTCGTAGATGCAGTCGCGGAGAAGATGGAGTGTAGCCCTCAAGAAGTGATGGTTGCAGATGGCAAGGTCGGAGAGCTGACTTTTGAAGAGGCTGCAACACTGGCCCAGGAAAAGGTTGGTGTCCTGTCGACACGGGGCAGTTACGCCCCACCGCCGAATATAGGTGGAAGGTACAAGGCGTCTGGCGTTGGGCCAAGCCCTGCATACAGCTACTCCGCTGCGGTAGCGGACTTGGACGCCGATCCATATAGCGGCGAGATCCAGCTGAACAAGGTTTGGATAGCACACGACATAGGAAGATCGATCAACTCTCTGGCTGTGAAAGGCCAGGTTGAGGGCGGCGTATACATGGGCTTGAGCGAGGCGATGATGGAGGCCCAGCTCTATCGTCATGGCCTTCACAAGCAGCCTTCGATGCTGGACTACAAGTCGTTCACCTTTTTTGAGATGCCGGAGGTTGAAACGTTCCTGGTGGAGACGGTTGATCTTGAGGGTCCCTACGGTGCTAAGGAGGTCGGACAGGGCCCTCTGCTCCCAGTGATTCCTGCTGTGGCTTCCGCCGTACATGATGCTCTTGACGTCTGGGTAGACGAAGTGCCGATTACACCAGACAAGATTATGCGAGCGCTTGACGCGAAAGCCAAGGGACGTGAAGGCCGGTACGGACCGAAGAACTTCCCGAAAATTTCCTATCCGTCTATTGTAAAGGTGCCTCCGTTCGATGCTTCGTCTTCCCCGTTTTAGTTACCTGCGGCCGGAGTCTGTCGCAGAGGCCGTTCAGATCCTTTCAGACTATGGAGCCAGGGCCAGAGTTGTGGCCGGCGGAACAGATCTCCTGCCAAAGATGAAGCGCGGCCAGATCGAGCCGGAGGTAGTCGTCGGTCTCGGGCATCTCGACGATCTTCGTCATATCCGCCCGACAGGAGATGGCGGTTTCGAAATCGGAGCATGTGTGACTCTAACCGAAGTGGTATCCAACCCGCTTCTGCGATCCGCGTATCCTGGCTATGTGAGAGCGGCTGGTTTGGTTTCCTCGCCGGCACTGCGAAACTCAGGAACAATCGGAGGGAACCTCTGCGTTGACACCCGCTGCAACTACTATGACCAGAGTTACGAGTGGCGCAAGGCTCTCGGATTTTGCATGAAGAAGGACGGCGACATCTGCCGCGTGGCACCTGCCAGTGCCACCTGTCGGGCCATCGCCTCGTCGGATACTGCGCCTGCTGCCATTTCAATGAATGCAACGGTAGTGCTAGCCGGCCCGAACGGAGAGCGCGAGGTTCCCGTCGCCTCTTTATACCAGGACGACGGTCAGTTCTACATCACCAAGGCGGCTGATGAGATTCTGGTGAGCCTTCGTCTGCCAGAGCCGGGGAAGTGGAAGTCATCCTATGTCAAGGTGCGGAGCCGCGGCTCGATCGATTTTCCTCTCGTGGGTGCTGCAGCAGCCGTGCACATGAACGGCTCTTTGGTCGAGGCGTGCCGGATTGTGATAACAGCGGTCGGTCCGCAACCACTCGACGTGAGCCAGGCGGCGGAGCCGTTGCTCGGCAAGGCGATCGATGCCGCGATTCTCGAGGAGGTTGCCAGCGAAGCGGCTAAACCCGCACGGCCTCTTGACAACGCTGATCTCTCCTACGTATGGAGAAAAAGGATGATGCGCCGAGCGATCGAGCAGGCTATTCGGGAGGCCGTAGAAGTTGCATGATCTTCGAGGGCAACTGGGGCAGCAGCATAAAGTGGGAAAGTTGAAAGTGTGGGAAGTGGCCTGTGTGAAGAATCTTGAAAGCGAAGAGTCAAGAAACGTAGGTGTTGAACTGAGAAAAATTCAGGGAGTTGGATGTCTCGCGCGCCGGTTTGCAAGGCTGCTATCTTCCGAGATGGGTGGATGTGTCCCAAGCTTTGCGCAGCAGATATCGGGAGAAGCGAGGTCAGCGGATGTAGTTGCTGTCTTGGGGACCCGCCGCCCTCGGGTTAATTGGAATTCCCAGCTACGCAGAGAGACCTCCGGATCTCTAGCGTGGCAGGAACGACCAGATATGAGTTTGGGGGATGATCAAATGCATATGATCAACTCAGCCATTGGTGCA
>JAJZKY010000646.1 GCA_021803885.1 Planctomycetota bacterium | reverse complement strand
CCCGAAGCAGCAAGTTAAGAGTGGAGCCGTTGCGCCATCAGCGCAACGGCTTTTGCTTTTCGGGGCGGTGCAGAGAGCGCGGGCCTGGTGCAGTCTTGCTTCTGCTCAGCACGTTTCGATTGGCGCCGCGCGGTTTTTCTGGACGGAGAAGCCGCGCAGGGCGGCTTCGCTCCGGGATACGGCTACAGTCAATTCGCTTTTCGCTTTAGTCGCTGCCTTTTGTCTTGAGGATGACGACGTGGATGCTGTCTCCGACTTCGGGGACCGTTCCGTCGTTGACCTTGACTTCGAGGGGCGTGCCCGTGATCTCCATGCGGTGTGTGATGGAGCTGTCTGCCGGGACGCGGACGTAGTTTGACACCTTTGTGGTGGTGGATATGAGCGTCACAGGCACCTCGGCGGCGGCGAAGCCGTGGTTGACGATGTTCACGGCGACGAGCGTTTGACCAAGGCCGACTTTGTTGGGGAAGACATTGGTGACGGACAGGTCCGGCAGTCCTGGATCCTGATAGATCCAGTTTTGGAAGAACCAGTGGAGGTTCTTGCCGCTGGCGCGCTCGAGAAGATCTTCAAAGTATTGAGTATTCGTATCTTTTGCGGGTACATATTGCTGAAGCGCGGTCTGAAGGGACTGATCGCCGGCGAGCTGGCGCAGCATCCAGAAGACGTAGGAAGCTTTGGTGCGGGTATAGACGGGGTCCCAGGCGGAAATGAGGGGTTCGCCTGTACTGTCGCCAGGCGATGCTGGCTCGGCGATGGCGAGCGCACCGCGCTGGCTCTCAAGATATTCGAGAGCAACCTTGCGGCCGCGTGTTGATTCCAGCCAGAGCGTGACCATGAAGCTGGGGACGCCCTCCTGAAGCCAGCCGCGGGGGGAGTTGAAATAGGCATGAGCGAGGGCGTGGATGATAGGAGCGTCGAGCGCGGAGGGGGATGTTTTGGTCAGCGGGGCAAGCAGTGCCGTGCCGACCTGGGCAGGCGCGTCGTCACTTTCGGGAAGATCGATGATGGTGAGTGGAACGAGGGGCTTTGGGCCGAGCCAACTCTGAACAAGCGGGGTGACTTGAGCCACCGCGTTCAGCCAGTCGGCGACATTCGCGCTGTGGTTGGGAAGCGCGAAGACGTTGGTGTGATCCTGTCGGCTCAACTGCCTGCTGGCCAGGACCAGAGAGAGCTCCTGAAAGCCGATGGTCTGCGTGGGCAGAGAAACGGTGACCACGCCCGGGAAGCTTGCAGTGGGCATGGAAACGGGTGCGCTGACGGGAACAGGACGGCCGTCGAGAACGGCGACGTCGGGGGGGCTGGTCAAAATATTCAACTGCCACTTTCATGGTTACAGTTGCGGTGCTGTTCCGCAGCTTCTGCCTTCCGATTTCTTCAAAGAGGCGATTGCCCTGGCCCATGGAGGCGGGCACGGAGCTGACGGGATACCAGACAACGCTGCCGAAGCCTCGCAAGCCGGTGAAGTCCTCTGAGATGCGATCCCAGTCGGAGGCTTCGGCAATGGATTGGGGGGTGCCAATGGCTTCCAGGCGCTGGCCGGATACGGGAATCTGGCCGCCGTAGAAAAGCTGGATGGGCATGCTGGCGCCTGGCGCGAGTGCAGCGGGCAGGAGGATGTCAGCCTCAGTGAGTTTGCCGGTGTGGTCGGCGTCGCTGGCGATGGTCTGCTGCGCGTAGACGAGCCGATGGCCATTGGAGCCGATGCCCTGAAAATGGAGCGACGACGAGAGTTGCAGCGCAATTTCGCGGAGCGGCTGTGTGCCGTCGTTGCGGAGGGTGAGGCGAGCTTCAGCGGAAAGAGACTCGTTGCGAGGCGTGAGATGGAGGTCAAGGTTGTAGCTGGTGATGTTGAGGGAGCGGCGCTCCTGGTTGGTAGCTTTGGGGACGGTTGACGACGGAGATGTTTTGCCCGCGGCGACCTGCTTTTGGAGCGAACGCGAAAAGAGGAGCTGGCCGGGGAAGGATCGAGCCTGCTGACGGCTGGGGAGTGGCGCGTTCGGCGCCGTTTGCGCGGCAGCGGCACAACCAAGGGCGAGCAGGATGGCAGCAAGGGAGGAAGCTGCGGAATGTTTGAACTTCATGTACCTATGCCTTTTAACTTCTTTGGCCTGGCGGGTCTGGAAAGAGTCTCCTTTGACTGGCCAGAGGCGCCGAGCCGGCGCTGGCGCGCGGCTTCATAAAGAACGACGGCGCCTGCGGCGGAAACGTTCAAGGACGAGACGCCGCCTGCCATGGGGATGCGGAGGAGATGGTCACAGGTGCGTCGCGTGAGGTCGTGGAGGCCCTCGCCTTCGCGGCCGAGGACGACGACGGTGTTTGTGGTCCAGTCATAGGCGTCGTAGTTGATGGAGCCGCACTCGTCGAGGCCGACGCACCAGATGTTCTGCTGCTTGAGCTGCTCGAGGGCGCGGACGAGATTGACGACGCGGGCGATGCGTATGTGTTCGGCGGCGCCGGCGGAGGCTTTGATGGCGACGGCGCTAAGGGGCGCCGAACGTCGCTCAGGGAGAATGACACCGTCGACGCCAGCTCCGTCAGCGGAGCGCAGGAGCGCGCCGAGGTTTTGGGGATCTTCGACGCCGTCGAGCGCGAGCAGGAGGCGGGCGTTGGCAGGGGAATCCTGAGGCGCGGCGAGCAAATCTTCGAGGGTGAGGAATTCGCGTTCCCGCACGACGGCGACAACGCCCTGATGGCCGGGAGTTTTGGCCATGCGGGTGAGCTGATCGCGATTCTCAAAGCGCACGCGAATGCCCTGCTGGCGGCAAAGGTCGACAAGGCGCTGCAGCTTTTGCGCTGCGCCGTGTTCCTGGCGCTCGCGGCTGACGCAGACATGATCGAAACGGCGATTGCCGGCCCGCAGGGCTTCTTCCACCGGGTGCAGCCCGAATAAGACGTCCACCCCTTCAGTCTATCGTTTTGGAGTGCCGGGATACACGGCCGGCGCTTGCAGAATCGGGGTCCGGCGGGGTGGGAAACGTCAGCCCGACGGGATGCGCATTTGCGGCCAAGGGAAGTATGGTGGAAGGGATTGCGGGAGGGGATGGATGAAAATCGCCAAGTTGCGGCTGGGGCGCTGGGTGAGCCTGGTGCTTGTGATGCAGATGCTTTGGACGGGGGCGGCGGTGGCTGCACAACGGGCAACGGAAAAGGCTCCGCCGGCCGATGCGTTTTATCTGCGGCCGCGGGTGGTGATTCTCAGCGATATCGGGAATGAGCCGGATGACCAGATGTCGTTTGTGCGGCTGATGCTGTACTCGAACGAGCTGGACATAGAAGCAATGATTGCAGCGACGTCGACCTGGCAGCGGACCACGACGCATCCGGAGACGATGCATGCAATTGTGCGGGCGTATGGGAGGGTTCGGCACAACCTGATGTTGAATGCAAAGGGCTGGCCGACGGAGAAGCAGCTGAGCAACCGGATATTTGCGGGGCAGCCGGGATATGGGATGGCCGATGTGGGGCCGGGGAAAGACTCACCGGGTTCGCGGGCGCTGGTGAAGGTGATGGAGCAGAAGGACAAGCGTCCGTTGTGGATCTGCATCTGGGCCGGGGCCAACACGCTGGCGCAGGCGCTGCTGGAGGTGCGGGCGAGCCACACGCCGGAGGAGACGCGGCAGATTGTGTCGCGGCTGCGGGTTTACTC
>JAJZKY010000645.1 GCA_021803885.1 Planctomycetota bacterium | reverse complement strand
TACGGCGTTATCGCATGCCATGAGCCGTTCAAAAGCAGGTACGGCATGAGCCTCGAGCTTGGGATCGTGCAGTTATATTTCTCTATTATATGCATGTGTGTTGACGGTTTCGGCGTGCTATTGCTGGTTACGTTGATGAAGATGATCCTTGCTATCCTGAAGCCTGCTGGGGCGGGCGCAGGGATGCCGGTCAGGTTGCCCGTAGTAACATTTTCCCTCGCGGATATTGACGCAAGGAGGCTCAGGAGCAGGTTGCCATTGTTGACATTCAGGGTTATAATGGAGGAATTGGTGACGTTCACTTCTGCATGAACAGGATTGCCTACGATATCTATGGTATTGGTCCCGTTGAGCTGTGTGTTGTAGAAGAGGAAGTTGACCGTCACTAGTATGGGCAGGTAGGATATGCTTGTCACTTTGGCGTAGCAAGACGTAGTGCCCGCTATCAGCTGCGGCTGGTCCACATAAAGGTTATACGAGCCTGTCCCGATGCTCACCCCTGTGTAGTTGGGCGTTATGAAGTTGTCCGTTACCTTGAATGCCTTTCCGCAGAGGTTTATGTTGAACGTGTTGAGCTGCGCCACTCCCGTGACATTGTAGCCGTTGCTTGTGTTCTGCACCGATGGTGCCTGCGGGCCGCCACCGCCTCCGCCACCGGAGCCGCCGGTCCCGCCGCCTCCGCCGGTAGCCTGCCCGACGGTTATAGTGACAGAATTGGAAACAAATGCGAATGGCACTGACGTGCCCTCATCGACAGCCTGGAATTCAGAGGTATATGTGCCCAGGGTGTTGAACGTGTACGTGTATGTGAAGTTGCCGCCGTTTGATGGTATCACGGTATTTGCGATTGTTGATCCGCCTACGACCAGATTTACGGCAAACGGACCTACGCCCTCTCCGGAAGGTATGTTTGTGGTGAAGATTACGCTGCCGCCTGCGTTCAGGCTGATCTTGTTTGTTTTAATCGAAATGGCTGGTGTGTTTGCGACGGTTAGCGTATTGGATGCCGAGTTGAATACATACGGATTGGTGGTGCCTAGGTCAGTGGCTATCGCATTGTACTGGAATGTCCCGCTGCCGGCTGCGCTGAATGACAGCGTGTTGCTGCCCCCAGGCACGCTGATTACCACATTGCTACCTACCGCCGCATTGCTGGTGATGTTGAACAGCTCGACTGTAAAAGGACCAAACCCATTTGACACGGATGCTGTATAAGTCTCTGTCTGGCCTGCGTCAATCAGCGGGAAGCTTGGCGTGAACGTCATGCTCGGGGGTGTTTTGGCAGTTATCACCGGCGATGTGGCGGAGTTGGTCGTTTCCGGCGCGTCGGCGCTGTCCGTGGTCTGTAGTTTGAAGATATAATTTCCTGGTGCGAGCGACCTCGGGCTGCCGGGCAGGCTGCAGACTTCCAATGCATTGGCGGCCTGGCCGCTTCCGCTGTCGATGAAACACTGGGCGGCCGCTGCATACGAGCCGCCATTTGCGCTTGTGAGAAACAGGTAGGAATACGGCGCTGTGCCGGTGGACGGGAGGTATGAGTATACAGCATCATCCTGGTTTGTCTCCATATTCGCCGCGAAGACCGTAGGCGTGGAGGCTGCTGTGAGCTGCGTTGCCACGTCTATCGTTGGCGAGGCCACAGAAATTGCATTCTCGGGAGTGTTTGCAGAGTCTATCGCTTGAAGCTTAAACGCATAGTTGTCTCCTGCCGTGAAGGTGCCTCCTGGCGACACGCACGTCACTACCTGGCCTGCTGTCCCTCCGGAAATCTGGTGTGTAAGGATGCAGAGGTTGGTCTGCACGTATGCAAGACCATTCGTACTGGACCACCACTGCCAGCCATAAGATGGTGTCCCGGTAGACGGTATTATGCCGTTCGTATCTTCAGTCTGGTCGACATCCAGTTTAGTTGCAGAAACCTGTGGCTGTGCCGGCGCTGTGAGCTGCGTGTTCGTCGTTATTGCAGAAGATGCAGGGCTGGTGGCAGTCTCTGGCGTGCCGGCGCTGTCAGTAGTCATAAGCTCAAAGTCGTAGGATGTGCCCGCTGTGAGGGTGCCGCCGTTTATGGTGCACGTTTCGAGCGTGCCGCCCGCTTGGTTTGCTAAGCTGTTTGTCGTGCACTGCGTGGCCTGACCGTATGGACCGCCGCCTACGCTCACAAGCCAGTTATATGTGTATGGCGAAGTGCCTGAAGTCGGAAGGACAGAATTGACCGTCATCGATTGGTCGATATCCAGGCTTGTGGCTGAGGCGAGAGGTGTCGATGCTGCAGTAAGCGCTGTGTTTATCGAAATGGTATTTGTCGCAGAGTTGAACACGTATGGAGCGCTTGTGCCTAAGTCCGTAACTATTGCGTTGTAGCTGAAGGTCCCTGTTGTTGATGCTGGGAAGCTGATGGTGTTGCTGCCCCCTGGCGCTGATATTATCACGTTGCTGCCCTGCTGGTGGCCGCCTGTTATATTGTAGAGCTCAATCGTGAACGGACCTACTCCGTTTGTGACAGTGAAAGTATATATCTCTGTCTGGCCTGCGTCAATCGGATTATTGCTCGGTGTAATCGTTATCGCAGGGTCTGGAGCTATCAGTATGTTTGAGGTATACGAAGAGCTTGTGATCTCATTGGTCGTGGCGCTGTCCGTTACTGTCACGCCATACACATAGTTTCCGGGCGCAGCGGAAGAGGAGAAGCTATCCAAAAAGCTGTTGGTCGATTGCGTTGCGTGTTCGTTATCATATGGGGTATCGTTGGCTGCATAATACGCTATGAAGTTGTACGTGTAAGGCGATGTCCCGCCGCTCACTGTCGTTGAGATGGTGAAATCATTGACTTGCAGATAATCAAATATGTTCGCAGTCATTACTGGTGTTGTCGGGGTCCCGAGCGCAGTGTTGGTTGTTATTGTTGCCGATGATGCGGACGTCTGCGTCTCTGGTGTTGATGCGCTGTCCGTTACCCTCAGTTCGAATGCGTAGTTGTCCCCTGCCGTGAGCGTTGATCCAGTGATGCTGCAGGTCTCTGGCGCTGATGCAGCCGCACCAGTGCCGCTGTTGGTTGTACACTGCGTGGCCTGCGCGAATGAACCTCCATTGATGCTGATCAACCAGTTCCATGTGTAAGGACTTGTTCCTGTGGACGGGATGGTCCCGGATACGGTCTCGGACTGGTCTACGTCGAGAAGTGTGTTGCTGACCGTTGGAGCGGACGGTGCCGTCAGCGCTGAGTTCACAGCGACCTGTGTGGTCCCTGTGTAGACTATCTCATTGGTTGTCGCGCTGTCTGTTTCCCGCACGCAGTAGTATGTCGACGATGTGGGGGATGCGGAATACGTGAGTCCGGTCTGTCCTGCAACAGCGGAATCCGAAGTGCAGGTCGCGGACGCGCCGGAATACCACTGGTAATAATACGGCGGTGTCCCTGTCGTCGGCGCGGCGACAGTCAGAGTGGAAGACTGCCCGCTGTCTATCACGGAATTCGACGCGGTCGGCGCAGCAGATGCGGTGAGCGCGGTGTTAGTCGTAATCGTCTGGGATGATGCGGACGTCTGCGTCTCTGGTGTTGATGCGCTGTCCGTTACCCTCAGTTCGAATGCGTAGTTGTCCCCTGCCGTGAGCGTTGATCCAGTGATGCTGCAGGTCTCTGGCGCTGATGCAGCCG
>JAJZKY010000644.1 GCA_021803885.1 Planctomycetota bacterium | reverse complement strand
GGAGTTGGCTGAAGGTTCTCATGCCCCCACAGCATACTCACTCCTGGACCTACTTGCTACCTTTATTTATTAACGACGCCTAAGCGATGACCCGCGCGGTAACTGATCTCGAGGCGAACGCGGCATTATTCTGGCCGAAACAGCTATCCGAACGCGAACAGCGAGCCATGGTGCCATTGTGCTTAAAGATGGACAAGCCGCAATAGTACCTGCAACGCCAGGTTCACCTGGATGCCCGCCGCCACGTCATCGAACAATATTCCCCATCCGGCGGGAAGCTTTTCCAATTTTCGGCAAGGTGGTAGTTTGAGTGTGTCGGCCAGGCGGAAAAGAATGTACACCCCCGCCGCCATCAGCCAGGATCGCCAGATATTCCCCGTCGCCGCAACTGGCGTCGGCAACCAGAGGCATGCGATCCAGTACCCGCAGAATTCATCAAGCACCACCGCCGGGGGATCCTCATCCTTGAAATATGCGCACGCCCAGGGGGCCAGTCGTATGATAAGGACGCTGGCCAGGATCGCGCCCGCAAGACAAAGCAGCGATCTCCAGGGATCCACCAGAGCAGCCCACAATAGCAGCCAGTAAACGGTGGCCGGTGCTATGGTTCCCCAACTACCGGGCGCGGGTTTAAGCAAGCCCAGGCCGCCACCGCTGACGATCCAGCGCCGCCACCCCCCCCCGGTCAACGCCGGAGAGATCGTAAAATCCGGTTTGGAATGGGATTCAGTCAAGTTGGTGCAATCCCGCCTGTCTGGAAAGCCCGCTTTATATATCCATCACGCGCCACGCCCGGTGAATATACTGCCCCGCGGAAAACACCGTTACGGTAATAGCCAGCCATATCACAACATCGCGCAGAACGGCCACCCGGCGCGCCAATTCGATCAACCCCGGCTCGCCCAGCAGCGCCAGATAAATAAGGACGATTCCCACGGCTACGGATTGAATGGTCATTTTCAGCTTGCCCGTCCACAGGGCGCGAAAATCAAGGCCTTTGGATTCCGCCAGACCGCGAATGCTGGTTACGAGAAATTCCCGGGCAATAAGCACCACCGCCATCCACGGGACAACCCCGGTGACGCCGTACCGGCGCAACGCGGCCGGCAAGGCCAAATGCGGCGGAAGAATATGCGGGGTGGAAAAAAACACAAACGCTCCGCAGATGAGGATTTTATCGACGAAGGGATCAACCACCCGGCCGAAGGCGCTTTCCGCTTTCCAAATCCGCGCCAGATATCCATCGAGCGCATCGCTGGCCGCCGCGAGGATGAATATTCCCAGAGAAACCCACATCAGAACGGGGAATTCACGTCCGCGTGCCGGCCAGTTGATGACAAGAAAGAACAGGCCCGTCAGCAGCAGCCGGCCCAGGGTAATCAAGTTGGGAATGCGACGGTACATGATCAAACTCGCCCGCTTCTAATGAGGCGCTACCGGTAGGCGCACCGGCATACGCCTTTCCCGCGGTTCCCCCGGCCCATGCGTAGCCATTTGTGGCCGGCCGATCAAATCGTAATGCTTCCAATCCTCGATAACGGCTTGAATAAGTTCACCCGGTGCGACGGTACAATCATGCAGCAGCACCTGGCCGTCGATGTCCGGCGCCTGCCCGGCATAACGTCCCACGGCGGTGCGCCGGCGGGGATCGGTCTGGTCGATCAGCACGCTTGGCGTATGACCGATCATCGCCGCATTCTTCTTGAACACGATCTCCTGTTGGGTCCGCATGATCTCTTCTCTCCGGCGCGCCGCCACCGCGGCCGGTACGCCGCTGGTTCGCCACAGGCGGCCGGCGGGTGTTTCCGGCTCCGGCGAATACTCAAATACGCCCAGGCAATCAAAACCGAACTGCCGCACGAAATCGACAAGTTCCCTGTGCTGGGCTTCGGTTTCGCCCGGAAATCCGCTGATGAATGTGGTGCGTATCGTGATGCCGGGAACCCGGCGGCGCAGCTTGTCTAAAAGCGTTTCAATCGCTCGGCGCGTCACTTTGCGGCGCATGGCGTGGAGGATTTCATCATTAATATGTTGCAACGGTATGTCGAGATATTTAACCACGCGCCGGGCGTCGGCCAGCGCGCGAATCATATCATCGGTAAAATTGCTGGGGTAGACGTACAGGAGCCGAATCCAGCCGACATCCTGGAGTTGATCGAGTGTTCTAAGCAGTCCTGAAAGGCCTTGTCCGGGACCGTTGTAGCCGATGTCGCCTCCATAGCTGGTGGTGTCTTGGCCGATCAGGTTCAGTTCCCAGGCTCCGTCGGCGATAAGCTCCCTGGCCTCGCCGACAATTTGTTCCACGGGCTTGCTTCGCATGCGTCCGCGAATGCCGGGTATGGTGCAGAAGGTGCAACCCTGGTTGCAGCCTTCGGAAATACGCAGGTAGGCGTAATGACGCGGCGTAAGCCGCAGGCGGGCGCCATCCTGTTCGGTATAGCCTGGCTGGGACCGGTCGTGTCGACCAATCATCCGCGTAACGGCGTGAAACTTCCCCAAGTCGGCCGGCGGACTGGCGATAGCCGCCGGTCCACGAACGGCCGCGACAATACTCTCACGATCAAACACGCCGACTAGAGCGTCAATTCCCGGCGCTTCTTCCAGAAGACGGGACTTATCTCTTTGTACGAGACAGCCGGCAACCACCACGCGTTTGGACCGGCCGCGCTGGATGGCCCGGTTCTTCGATTCCACCGCCTGGTGGATAACTTCCAGCGCTTCCCGCCGGCTGGCCTCCAGAAAGCCGCAGGTGTTGATGACAATGGTGTCGGCGGTGGTTGAATCGTCCGTGACGGCGATGCCGTCGGCCGCCAGCAGGCCCAGCATTCGCTCGCTGTCGACAAGATTTTTCGCACAGCCCAGCGACACGAAAGCGACGGATTCCACGCGATGGGTCTTTTCCGCATTCGTCATTTTAGTAGTTGATTTCGCCATCACGCCGCGCCAGATAACCTAATGGATTTACAAATACTTGAAATTAACAACGGCTTCCACCAGTTGCCGACAAAGTCCCGGTGTCCCCGGTTCTGTCCACCCGGCTCATCGGAGTGTCTCTCCTTCGCACCGCTGCGCAGTATACCTTCATTAAGGCAATTTTCTTAGGGAGCCGCCGGGAGCGCCCAAATTTTTTTCGAATTGTGCTTGCATTCCATGATAGTTGCTGTACACTGTGTCCCATAAATGGCCATTTGGCTGTGAGCGTTGCACCGATGAAGTATTCGGCGCGGTATGTTCCGGCGGGGCCCTGCAGGTCCAGAATTTTTTGATGGTCGCGCCAGCAAACAAACGTCCGGCGGATACGTACCGCACAAAGGAAAAATAAAAAAATCTCTCTCGGCGCAGCCCATAGCAGGGATGCCGAATGCCAGAACGAACGGATTCGTTATGCTGGTGCCTATTAGCGAGTTGCAGCGATTGAACTTTTCGGAACCGTGGGCCTTATTCTTTGGGCTTGCGGCCGATGGTGCGTTAGCGTCTTTTGCGGACATTTCTCACTATTCCGGCCAATCAATCCATCATTACACGGCTGACAGAGCACTAGAACCTGTCCCAATGGAGATTAGGGCGCGAGTGTCTATGGCGATGGGTTCTCAATGCATACTCGTGGCGAAGGGCTTCGGGGAGCGGCGTCGTCCACGGAGTAGGGCATGGCGAATTACCCGG
>JAJZKY010000643.1 GCA_021803885.1 Planctomycetota bacterium | reverse complement strand
CATACGTGTTTGCCAGCCGGGCCCCGTGGCTCGCCAGCGTTCAATGACCTTGGGTGGCAATCGCAGGGACAAGAGCTGGCGCGGGTTGGCGACCTTGGGACGCCCGCGGCGCACCAGCTTTTCACCGTGATACAAGTCGGCCTCGGAAATCCAGGCATCCGTGATCTCCGGCGGGGTCTCCGGGTCATGAGAGATAGGGTTGGAGCTTTTTCGCTTCGCGCTCATGGCAATGCCTCATACTGATGATGCGTCTTGCGACGCCACGCGGCGTCCATGCGAACACGACAAGCCGAGAATCAAGCCAACCCGCCGTGATGAAGCGAGGCTCGCCATAGTCCCGGCGATCATCTGCGCGCGTGAAGTGCGGCCCGGCAAAGGCCTCCTTGGCTCTGCGCATGTCCAAGCCGCGCTCCTGCAGCGTCCATTCGCGTTTTGCAGGGTCGCAGGTGATCCGCATGGACTAACTGTAGCTACAACAAATGATGCTGTCAACAAGGTTGCGATGGCAAAAAGGTGTCAGGGACGAATTTTGAACTTGGCTGGGGAAAGACGTTCAAATTGTCCCTGACACCTTTTCCCATGGCCGGCCAGATCCGTTTGAGTGCATCCGGCAGGCGCTGGGTGGCCTCGGACAGGGTCTGCAGATTGCGCAGGGTGGCGTCGTAAAGCACTTCGTCCTGCGTGAAGAAAACAAGAGTCAGGTTGCACTTTTCGAAACTGCACTCTGACCCCTGTTTTGGTTTTGGTCTATCTCCTGCTTCTCTATGGCCGGGCGGCGCTCCGCGGGGATTGGGGCGCGTTGAACAAGGTGATGCCGCATGGCTATGTTCCCGGCGATGTTCTGGGCAATCTGACGATCGCGCTGCACATCATGTTGGCCGTCATCATCACCTTGGGCGGTCTCGTCCAACTCGTTCCGCAAATCCGCGCGCGTGCGCCGGCATTTCATCGCTGGAACGGGCGCGTGTACGTGGCCTGTGTCGCCGCAACCTGCGTCGCGGGTTTGTACATGGTGTGGGTCCGCGGAAGCGTCGGCGACCTTACGCAACATCTTGGCATCACCTTGGATGCCGTGTTGATCTTGTTGTGCGCGGGGATGGCGCTGCGCCATGCGCTCGCGCGCCAGATCGCCGTCCATCGTCAATGGGCACTACGCCTATTCATGGCGGCGAACGGCGTCTGGTTTTTCCGCGTGGGATTGATGTTCTGGATCCTGCTTAATCACGGCCCGGTCGGTTTCGATCCGAAGACGTTCACAGGTCCGTTCCTGACTTTCTTCTCCTTTGCAGACACCTTGTTGCCGCTGGCCGTGCTCGAACTATACTTGCGCGTCAGAGAGCGGGGCCGCGCTCCGCAACGCATCGCCGTGGCCGTGACGCTAGGGGTGCTGACTGTTGCCATGGCCATAGGCATTTTCGGAGCCGTCGTGGGACTCTGGCTGCCGAATGTGCAGTAACGCCCACCATCGCCCGTTGCTGGCAAAAAACTAAGGAACAGAGACATGCATGAACAATCTGGCGCCGAGGTACAGATTCGCTACGCGCGGATCGCGGGCTTCGTCTACCTACTGCTGATCGTGCTCTTCATGGGCGGGCAATCCCTCATATCCCATGTTGAGGGAACTGGAGACTTTGCACAGCGGCTACAACACATAACTGAAGGGCAGCTGCTCTACCGTGTCGGGCTGGTGCTCGAATTGATGGCATCCCTGTTCACCGTTTGGTTGGCCTACGCCTTGTACGTGGTTCTCAGACCCGTGAACGAACGCGTCGCGCGCATGGCGTTGTACTGGAGGCTCGGAGAAGCCTTCTCTGGCCTGCTCACCTTCACCTCTTTTGCCGTCCTCAGCCTGCAAAGCAATCCAAAATACCTGCAGTCGCTTGGCATGGTGCGAATGGAAGCCATCGTCGGCCTTGCCAGGAGCGCGGATTTTGCATCCTTCAACATCACGACCCTGTTCTTCAGCTTCGGCTCCACCCTGTTCTTTTACCTGTTCCTGCAGACACGCTACATTCCACGCCTGCTCTCCGCATTCGGCGTGTTCGCATCGCTTGTCACGCTGCTCACGAGCCTTGGCGATCTAATATTTCCTGCCTATGCCAACGTGATCCAGTTCGGATGGGCGCCCATATTCCTTTCGGAGATTGTGACAGGTATCTGGTTGTTGGCTTGTGGCGTCAGGGTTGAATCTCCATCTGATCGCGACATGGGATCAGATGCCAAAGCGGCTGCCCGGGCCTGACCACCTGTTCGCATTCCAGGCTGCAAAAGATCGGTCCGGCGATGCATTCATTCCGGCGCATGTATTACTTGCGTGGAATCGACAGCAGTGACGTCCCAACACGAGTCACGCGATAGATGCTGGCGATCGCGAATACCGTAACGCCAATAAGTACCACGCGTGCCCGCATGGCACGAGGTGAGTAGAATGCCGCGATTGCTACTACGCACATGGTAAAGCTTCCACCCAGTGCTTCGCCAAGGTAACGGCGAAGATCCCTGAGGTAGCCGCTGTCCTTCAATCGAGCGTACGTCTGGTCGCTGATGCCGTACAACAGCATGTTCAGCGTGGCTATGAAGCCGGTGAACACGCCGCCGAGCGACAACGCTGCGGAGAAGAACGCGCGAAACCTCAGGGTCAGGTTGCATTTTTCGAAACTGTACTCTGGCCCCTGTTTTTACCCCGCGAGCCCAAAGCTACGGGTGCAGATCGCTGACTACCACTTGCGCGATACGTTTGAAGAGCGCCCTCCTGCGCTCATCAGGTGCACGCGACGCCATCAAAAACGCAGCCACAATTACCGTATGGCCGTCCGGCCACGTCAAAATCCCGATATCATTGAATGCTGCGGTCATGCCATCCAGTGTGTAGGAGGTCCCGCATTTGTCCGCGAGACGTACCCCAGGCGGAATTCCCGCCCGCAATCGATCGGGGATCGTTTGGTGGTAGAGAAGATCAAGGAGAAGTTGCGTCGATGGCGGGGAAAGAAGCTGCCCTTGCCAGAGTTTCTTCAGGAAACGGGCCGCAGCGTCCGGCGTTGTTCGATCCCTAGGGTCTTTTAAGTACGCAGCATAACCTCGCTGCAGGCGCGCGTCCTTCTGTTGCGGCGTCTCTTCGCTGCTGAGCGCATGCAGGTCGGACCGGCCTTGAAACTCTCGTGCAATCTCCCGTTCGCCCCGATCAACGCGCATGTTCCTGATTCCATGATTGCGCAAGAAGGCGGTTACCGCAGGTGGCCCACCGACGAGGTTCAAAAGGACGTCCGCAGCGGTGTTGTCACTGTGACTGACCGCCGCCTCGAGGAGCTGCCGAATCGTGAATACCTCCTGGTCACCATGAAAAGTTGCGGTAATCTGGCTGACGCCCGACCTTACGAGGTCGTCGCGCCTCACGATAACCCTCTGGGTGAGGGTAGAGAGTTCCGGCGTCAACCTCGGACAGTACCGTCGCCCCGAGAGGCGCTTTAAAGACGCTTATCATCGGAAACGCCTGTTTGGCATTGATGTGCCACGTGCGGCCGCTCTCGAGGTCGCTGATCGCGAGTCCCAGAGTCCCTGGGCGGGCCTCATCCGCGAGTCGCGCAAGTTCACGCTGCAATGAAGTGGCGGCCCCATGTGCAATATCCATTGCGCAGGCCGGCTGACCGGCATAGGAGAAGAAAGTCA
>JAJZKY010000642.1 GCA_021803885.1 Planctomycetota bacterium | reverse complement strand
TTCCAGATCTCCGGCCCCGTCGTTTTCAAATGCGCTTCGACGTTCTTAACGTTCTCATATTGATTCGGCATCACGTATTTATGGCTCTGCGCTTTCGCATAGGTTTTGGCGAGATTGATTGAGCCGTCGCCCAGACCGGGAGCGGGGCAGAGCTCGTCGGAAACAATGTCCAAATCGGCGCCGGCTATCTTCAGCAATACCTTCTTCTCGCGGGGAACCTTGTTCGGGACGATGGCCAGTAAACGATGACCCCGTGCTCGCGCAAGAGCGGCGAGGCTTATGCCGGTATTGCCGGAAGTTGGTTCAACCAAACCGCGGCCGTTCCCCAACTCTCCGCGCTCTTCGAGATCGCACAGCAAGGCCCAGGCAGCACGGTCCTTCACCGAGCCAAAGGGGTTCATCCATTCAAGCTTTGCGTAGAGCGGGAAGTCAGCGTAGGGGTTCAGACGGTTGATGCGCACAAGCGGCGTAGGGTTCTCCTCGCTGGGCATCATTTCAAAGACGTTTTCGTAGACTCGCGTTTGGTGATCCATCGTGGTAAGGGCCTCGGCTTGGCGGGTGTCTGCTCTTGGCCATCAATTCTGCGCAGCATCATCTGCCAGAAGTCCCGGAGCAGCAGTGCTGTGCAGGCTTCAGCTCACAAACAGAGCCACGTACATCGCCGCGAAGCCCTACGCATAATCACAGTTCCTCCTTGCGGCTACATTCAATAGCCGCCGAATTCCTCGGTCCGGATAGCGTCATCATCCACGCCAGAGTTCGCAAGCATCGCGCGCATACCAGCGACGAAGCCTGGCGGTCCGGTGACGTAGTAAATCGCGGATGGGAGTCCGCCCAGATGCTTCTCGATCATCTGGCGGTTGATCTTTCCCCTCTCGCCATCCCAGCGCAGCCGAGACTTTTCCATTTCCGTCATGCAGGCAACCAACTTGAACTGCGGATTCTGCTTTTCGAGTGCCTGCATCTCCTCAAGAAAGGGCGCATCCTCCGGTCTGCGGTTGGAATAGAAAAGAAAGATGCGATGGGGCAAGTTGTTTTGTGTCGCGTTAAGGATGATGCTCCGGAAAGGTGTGATGCCGATTCCGCCGCACAACATCACCGCCACACGCGAACTGTCATTGTGGAGGTGCAGGTCGCCAAAGGGGCCATCGATTTTTAACCGGGTGCCCTGCGGGACATGTGACAGAACTCGCTTGAACGCCGACTCACGCAACCGCGTCACTACCAGAAGAAAGTCATCCCGTGGCGCGCTTGCAATGGAAAAGGCTCGGGAGTTGCCCTCGGCGTCGGTCTCCGGTGGGTTCAGCAAGGTGACTTCGATAAACTGACCTGGCTTGAACACAAAGTCGCGAGGTTTCTCAAGCCGGCATGCAATCGTGCGTTCAGCGATCTCCTCACGGTTACCGAGGCGCACCAGAAAATCGTGTTGGACGGCAGGTGTCAAGGCCTTCTCCTTTGACCCGGCTGATCGATCAAACATCCAGCACTATACTCTCCCACACCTTGGCGCCGGGCAATAGGCGATTTGTACCGATGGAAGAAACAGAAGTCACCCTGCATTCTGCTTGTGAAGGGTTGCATAATGCGTATTGTGCAGTCTTGGTCGGCTCGGATGAGGACATTCTTTGCGAATCGATCGACTGAACGACCTGAGAGTACGAACATGTGTATCCCGACTATGTCAGCCAAGCAAAAGAGGCAGGCGATACGGCGGTTGAGGCTAGCTTCCAGGAGAGCTGGCGGGTTCGAGGAGGAGTGATTGCGATGTACCAGCCGGCGCTTCACAAGCAGTAAGCCGCGGCGTCGACGACGAGCAGCGCCAACTGAGCGGATCGATGGTCCTAAGTCCATGCTTGCGCAAGGGCTCAGGAAGAGTCGGCATGCAGCCATCGCTTACTGGCCGCCGATGACGGTGTGGGACTATCGGGGCAAGTTTGATCAACATTTTTATTGGGAGGGGAGATGACCTACAGCAAACATAGTTCGCGATCCACCGCAGAAGCGGAAACGAGGCTGCGCGAAGCGGCCGTAAGACACAAGTTCGGCATTCTAAACGTGCTGGATGTCAAAGAGACACTGACGTCGAAGGGAATCGATCTCGGAACCCCGTGCAGGGTCTATGACGTCTGTAATCCGCGGGCTGCCGCTGTGGCGCTGACTACGGAGATGAGGATTTCCACGGTGCTACCATGCCGGATCTCAGTGTTTGGCAGCGGCGATGGGTGCACGATCGCAACGGTGAAACCGACGGACCTGCTGCGGGCAACGGGTCTAGGAGGTGTGGAGGAACTTGCTGCGGAGATTGAGAAAGAGATTGTGGCGATGATTGATGAAGCGGCGTAGTGAACGGGGTTAGTGGCCAGTGCTCGCCAGACGGCGTTCAGGCGTCGGCACCATGCTCGTCTGATGAGTATGAGGATTATGTGTGGTGGACGTGTTACTTTTCTGACGCTCCTGGGCCTTAATCACAGAATATGGACAAAACAGGGGGATGCAATTTGAAACCGCGGATTGAATATCGTATAGCCCAACCGGAGGCGATGAAGGCGATGCTCGGATTGGAGAACTACGTCCGGCAGTGTGGCCTCGAAGACTCGCTGCTCGAGCTCGTGAAGCTCAGAGCCTCACAAATTAACGGATGCGCTTACTGTGTCGATATGCACACGAAGGATGCCCGTGTGCAAGGAGAGCAGGAGCAGCGGCTTTATGCGCTGGTTGCGTGGGAAGAAACGCCGTTTTTCACCGAGCGTGAACGCGCAGCACTTGCCTGGACCGAAGCCGTGACAAAGATCGGCGAAGACCATGTCCCCGACTCGGTGTACGAAGATGCTCGCCGCCATTTCAGCGAGAAGGAATTGGTCGATCTCACGCTCGCCATTATTGCCATCAACGGGTGGAACCGGCTGGCAATCAGTTTTCGGACTGTACCTGGAACATACGATCCTGGTCAAAAAAGGGCTGGAGAGGACAGCACCGATGCCCAAGAATCGCGAAGAGAAGCCGGGCAGGAAGCGCGCGCCTGAGAGGCGAGTCGACGCTATTCAGCTGACGCTTCGAAGTGCCGCTTCGGGCCGTACCCGCGAGGTCCGAACAGTTGTGAGCAACGTCGCAGCCAACGGTAAGCTACAGGAGGATGGCACTCCCGGCACGCTCTGGACGGTAGGCCACTCCACGCGGCCCGTGAACGATTTTGTCGCACTTCTTCAGGCTCATGGTATTCAGCAACTCGTTGATGTGAGGACCATTCCCCGCTCGCGGCATAACCCGCAGTTCAACCAAGATCAATTGCCTGTGTCCCTTAAGCAGGCCGGTATTCAATATGTCCATATGCCAGCGCTCGGCGGTTTGAGGCACGCTCATCGTGACTCTGTCAATACCGCCTGGCGAAACGTTAGCTTTCGCGGCTTCGCAGATTACATGCAAACGGCGAATTTTGAGGTTGCGGTCAAGGAGTTGATTCGCCTGGTGCGGAGCCGCCGCACGGCAATCATGTGCGCGGAAGCTGTGCCGTGGCGCTGTCACCGATCGCTGATCGCCGATGCACTGCTAGTTCGCGGACTCCATGTAGAAGAGATCACAAGCGAAATCAGCACGCGCCCGCACACACTTACCCCATGGTCCTGCGTGGTTGGGGAGCACATCACTTATCCATCGGTCGAGGTCCCCTCTGGT